>PMIW01000121.1 GCA_003158365.1 Ignavibacteriota bacterium
GCTTCATAATCTCAGAACTCTTGAATTCCTCCCGAATACACGCCAGTACAGGATGGCACAGGAAACTCTCGAAATATATGCTCCACTTGCACACAGATTCGGTCTTTCGAACGTAAAATCGGAACTCGAAGATTTGTCTTTCAAATATCTCGACAGAAAATCCTATGATGAAATTGCAAACAGGCTCAAGGAAAAAAAACGCGAGCGCGAAAAGTTTGTAAGAAAATTTATCGAGCCTCTTAAGGAAGCTCTGGTAAAGGAAAATTATAAATACGAAATTTACGGTAGGGCAAAACATATTTACAGCATTTTCAGAAAACTAAAAATGCGTGTAAAATCTTTCGATGAGATTTACGACCTTTTCGCTGTAAGGATTATTCTCGATACGCAAAATAAATATGACTGCTTTGCCGTTTACGGAATCTGCTCCCAGATTTATATCCCGATTCCGGAAAGATTTAAAAATTATATTTCACTTCCCAAGCAAAATGGCTACCAGTCTATTCATACTACTTTGATGAGCAAAGAAGGCAAGCTTGTCGAAGTCCAGATTCGTACAAGAGAAATGCACGAAATAGCTGAAAAAGGTATCGCCGCTCACTGGAAGTATAAGGAAAACGTAAAATTAAACGATAAGAAAATCGAAGAGTGGGTACGCTCCATCAGGGATACTTTTGAAACCGCAAATAAAGAAGATGAAAGCTCCAGCCAGCTAATCGAAAGCTTTAAACTTAATCTGTACCAGGACGAAATTTATTGCTTTACTCCTAAAGGCGAATTAAAAATTTTACCCTACGGCTCGACTCCGCTCGATTTCGCATTTGAAATTCATACGGAAGTCGGTATGCGCTGTATTGGCGCAAAAGTTAACGGCAAGATTGTTACACTCGATACTCTCCTTAAAAGCGGCAGCCAGATAGAGATTATCACTTCGAAAAATTCAAAGCCAAAAATGGACTGGGAAAAATTCGTCGTTACACATAAGGCAAAAGCCGATATCAGGAAATATTTTAACACCGAAAGACGTGATCTGATACAAAAAGGAAGAGAAATTTTTGACAAGAAAATTAAGAAAAACAAACTCCATGTCGATGAGGATGATTTTCAAAAAGTCCTGCATAAACTTAAATTCAAAGGTTCCCAGGATTTCTATTTCGAACTTTCAAAAGATGAAAAGAAAACCGATGAAGTACTGAAAATCCTGCTCGATAAGAGTAAAATACAGGCACTTGAAAGCATCGATAATCTTACACTCGATAATCAGGAAATAAATAATGCCGGAAACTCTGCTGAATTCGATAAATATGTCAAAGATGCAAGGTCTACAGGAACCGGAATATTAATTGGCAGTTCCACAGACGAAAAAGAAATGGCGGGAATCAAATACGGATTCGCAAACTGCTGTAATCCTATTCCAGGAGATGATGTAATCGGGTTTGTAACACAAACTGAAGGCATTAAGATTCACAGGAAAAACTGCAAGAACATCGTAAATCTGTTTTTGGTTGACCCTCAGAGAATTGTGGAAATTAACTGGGGAGACTCTTCCACCGGGGAGTTTACAGGCGGCATAAAAATTATAGGTGAAGATAAACCCGGTGTATTAAATGAAATTACAAAGACAATATCGAAGAACTTCAAAGTTAATATAAAAAGTCTTAACATTTTTTCGAAGGGCTCAATGTTCGAAGGCACATTGATTCTCGCAGTCGAAAACCTTACCCAGTTAAATGCCATAATAGATAAAATTAATTCGCAGGAAGGAATTTTTATCGCGGAGAGATTTAACGGGTAAAATAAATTATTTTTTCCTGTTCTTACCTTTTTTAATTTCCTTTAACATCTTTTCAGCATCGGGATATTTCGGACATTTTTCGGTAATCTCCCCAAGATATTTTCTGGCATTTTCAAAATCCTGTATCTTATAAAAGAACACCCCTTCGTTGAAATTCGCCATGTCCTTTGCAGCTTCCATTGTATCCATCATTTTGGATAAATCTGTTTGATTGAAAATCTCCTTTTCATCAATAATTACATTTTCGGTTTCTCTGTTTCCGAGTTTCTCTATCTCTTCTGCAGTTTTTTTATTGCGGGCGTTCTGTGTAACTGAAACAACGGTTACTACTGCCATTACAAGTGCAAACGAAGCGCCGGCAATTACCATTACAAATCGCGGAGCACCTTTTTTGTTAACAGGATCGATGAACTGATTGTGGTAAAACGGTGCAATATATTTATTGTAATAATCGGGGTCCGAATTTTTAAAATTCTTCGCAAGCTCATCGAAATATTTTCTGTTGTGTTTAAAATAATTTGCGAGTTCTTCTTTTGATGGTCCCATAATCTTTTAAAAATAATAAAATTTGTCTATTCTTCACAGGTCACAACAGCACAGGCATATTCATCAGTGTGGGAAATGCTGACATTAAATATATATTTTGAATATTCGTTTTCTTTTGTATTGTTAATATATGGTTTTCCTCTTCCGTCATTCAGTATTTCTATATCCCTCCATGCAAAATCCTTTGAAATCCCCGTCCCTATTGATTTTGAATATGCTTCCTTAGCCGCAAACCTGCCGGCAAAATGCAAATCGGGTTTTGAAAATGATTTACAGTATGCAATTTCCTTCTCGGTAAGAATTCTTTCAAAGAACCTGTCGCCGAACTGCTCCATTATTCTTTTTATTCTCTTTATGTCTATTATGTCTATGCCGATTCCTTTTATCATATCAGAGTTTGTTTTCCTTTTTAATAATATTAATTAATTCCGAAATACTGTTAATATCATAGTCCGAACCGGGGTGAAGAGTATTGAATGTATCTCCATATCTTGCGAATACAGTCTTCATTCCTACTGCTTTCGCTCCCACCATATCTCTTTCTGCCCAGTCGCCAATCATCAGGCATTCTTCCGGCTTTAACTTCAATTGCTCGAGTGCCATGTTAAAAGGCGCAGGCGATGGTTTTTTCTCGCGCGCCTCGTCATACGTTATTACCACATCGAACAGATGATGAAAATTTATATACGAAAGTCTGAGCCAGGCTTCTTTTGACGGTGCATCTGACACGACAGCAAGCTTCATTCCCATTTTTATCAGCTCTATCAATGTCGGGAAAACCTTCGGATACGGTTTAAGTGCTGCCTCACGCGCTGTCCTGTATGCGACAATCCCGGCAGAAACAATTTTCTGGTTGACTTTCCCGTACAAATCGAGAAATAACATGTCGAATACCTGCTGGTACTCGATTCCCTCCTTGTTGTAAATCGCGTGTATTTTTATATTTGCCTCTTCCGCTGTCAGCTCCAAACCCGCATCAATCATGGAGTGTATTGCAGCTTCAATCGCTCTTTCTTTCAAAAGCATAAAATCAACAAGCGTATTATCGAGGTCGAATATTACGGCTTTAATCATATTTAAAATTAAAAATAGATTCTGTCAAGTTAAAGGTGAAAAGTGTTTCAGTTTTAAAAAATCACTAACTAAAAAAAACGAACCGGTAATCAGCAGCAAATCTTCCTTTTTAAGTAATTTCTTTATATTTTTATATGCAGCGTTTACATTCTCCGCAATTAAAAACCTGTCTTTTTTCTTTACCGATTTGAATAAAACTTCAGGTTCCTCTGCTCTCTTGTATCCCGGTTTTGTAAGTATAATTATGGCATCAAGCTTTTCAAGCTCATTCAGACACTTCACATATTCTTTATCCTTCATCATTCCGAAAATCACGTACAGGTTTTTGAACTTAAAATATTTCAGATTATCCCTGATATTCTTTATACCTTCAACGTTGTGCGACACATCAATAATAACCTTCGGATTATTGCTTACTTTCTGAAATCTCCCGTATATTTTTGAATTGGATGTTGAGTTTTCAAATCCTGATTTTAAAATATTTCCACTAAAAGAAATTTTTTCGCTTATTCCAATCTCTTTCAATGCTATTAGCGCAGTTTTGATATTATGAACCTGGTAATTCCCTATTATCGGATATTTTAATAAAATTTTTTTCTCTTTTATGCCTGCTTCAATCTCAATATTATCTTCATTTCTGTATATAATATTTGCTTTCATCAGAGTTTCAGCATTAAATAATCTGCTGTTCTTCTCTTTACATATTTTTATTATAACTGACTTTGCTCTGACTTCCATTTTTCCGATAACACAGGGAACATTACTTTTTATTATCCCCGCTTTTTCAAATGCAATGCTTTCGATTGTATTGCCGAGGTATTCGGTATGGTCTATGGATATTCCCGTAATTACGGATATTATCGGCTTTAATACATTTGTCGAATCCAGCCTTCCGCCAAGCCCCGTCTCAATTACAGCATAGTCAACTTTTTGATTCGCAAAATATTCAAATGCCATGGCAGTTGTTGCTTCGAAAAAACTCGGTTTAATCTTTTCCATTAAACCGTACAATCTGTTCGTAAAATCAATCACGTAATTTTTCGGAATTAATTTTCCGTTTATAAGAATTCTTTCCCTGAAATCGATAATATGAGGCGATGTATATAAGCCTGTTTTAAAACCGCCTTCAATCAAAACGGAATTAATTATCAATGCAACCGAACCTTTTCCGTTTGTTCCCGCAATATGAATCGATTTAATTCTTTTTTCCGGATTACCGAGAAATTTTAAAATAGTCCTTATATTCTTTAAATCATATTTAATCCCCACTCTTTCAAGTCCGAATAAATATTCAATACAATCCTTATATTTTGTGAATTTTTCCATTTAAATTTAGAATGTAAAGAGGAAATTAAGGATTTAATAATAAATTTATAATGCTATAATAATTGAGAATTTAAGGTATTAGCAGCCTTTACCACAAAAATTTCATGCAAAAGTATTACTTATTGAATTGTATTCATAAATTAATAGCGGTACCTTTAGTGTTGAATTAATTTTTAAGAATATTTCTTTTTTAGATAAAATAATAGTCAAGGGGGCGAGGGTTCATAACCTTAAAAACATTGACCTCGAATTCCCCAGAAACAGTCTGGTAGTTTTTACAGGACTGTCAGGCTCGGGAAAGTCATCTCTTGCTTTCGATACTATTTATGCCGAAGGTCAGCGGAGATTTATGGAAACATTGTCTGCTTATGCGCGCCAGTTCGTCGGCGGAATTGAAAGACCCGATGTGGATAAAATAGAAGGGCTTTCTCCTTCAATCTCAATCGAGCAAAAAACCATTTCACATAATCCCCGTTCAACAGTCGGAACTGTTACTGAAATATATGATTTTTTAAGGCTGCTGTACTCAAGATGCGGTACCCAGTATTCACCAGATACCGGAAAAGCAGTTACACGCCAGACTCTTGACCAGATTCTGGATAATATTCTTAAAATGCCCGAAGGCACTAAAATCAATATCCTCAGCCCTGTTATAAAAGGAAGAAAAGGACATTACCGCGAACTCTTCGAGGAAATTGCTTCAGACGGTTTTACAAAGGTAAGAATTGACGGGGAAATAAAAGATATCGTGCCGAAGATGAGCATTGAAAGATTTAAGATTCACGATATTGATGTCGTGATTGACAGGATAAAAGTTTCTGCAAGTTCTAAAATGAGAGTTTATAATTCTCTCGAAGTAGGACTGAGATACAGCGACGGAATAATTATCGTGAATGACGGAAAAGAAGATAAGCTTTATAATGAGAAACTTTCCGACCCCGATACGGGAAGGAGTTTCACCGAACCTGCTCCGAATACTTTTTCGTTCAATTCACCGTACGGATGGTGCAAGGAATGCTACGGACTTGGTGAGAAGAAAATAATCGATAAGGAAAAAATATTTCCCGATAAAAAATTATCCTATAACGATGGCGCAATCGCTCCTATCGGCAAGCCGAAGAAAACCTGGTTCTGCTCGATAATAAAAGGTGTTTATGATAAGTTTAATATCTCTGTTGAAGCTCCTCTTTCTTCATATCCTTCAGAATTCATAGATGTTCTTTTATACGGCACTAAGGAAAAAATAAATTATATATATACAAATTCACTCGGAAAGACACACGAATATAATCATAAATTCACGGGAATAGTTGCTTACATAAATCAAATCACGGAAGAAACTTCATCTGCATACATAAGAAACTGGGCGGAAAATTTTATGGCAATCAGCGTGTGCAATTCCTGCAACGGCGGAAGACTGAAAGAAGATGCACTCTGGGTAAAAATTGACGGCAGAAATATTCACGACATAACTAAAATGTCCATCCTTGAATGCAGGGAATATTTTGAACATCTTAATTTCGATGCGAGAAAAGAAATACTCGCAAAACCGATTATAAAAGAAATAAGGGCACGCCTCGATTTCCTTCTGAACGTAGGACTCGATTATATCGCTCTCGAAAGAAACGCTAAAACTCTATCGGGCGGAGAAGCACAGAGAATCAGGCTTGCTACACAAATCGGCTCTCAGCTTACGGGTGTATTGTATATTCTCGACGAACCTTCCATTGGTCTGCACCAGAGAGATAATATCAGGCTTATAAATTCCCTGAAGCATTTGCGCGACATAGGAAACTCGATCATAGTCGTGGAGCACGACAGGGAAATGATTGAATCATCCGACTTCGTAGTTGACCTTGGTCCGATGGCGGGTGAACACGGAGGTAATGTTGTTGCAGCAGGACGACCGGATAAAATCGACGGAGAATCCATCACGGCACAGTATTTAAGAGGTGTAAGAAAAATTGATATTCCCGAAACAAGACGTAATGGCAAAAACAAATTCGTTACTTTAAAAGGAGCAACGGGTAATAATTTAAAAAATGTAAATTTAAAAATCCCTCTAGGAAAATTTATCTGCATAACGGGCGTAAGCGGCTCGGGAAAATCGACACTCATAAACGATACACTTTATAAAATTCTTGCAATAAAGTTTTCAAGAGGTATCGAACGCCCTCTTCCGTTTAAAACAATAGAAGGTTTATCAGAAAAAGGAGAAACCAGAACCGAAAGAATAGTTGATAAAGTAATTGAAATCGACCAGTCACCTATCGGAAGGACTCCGCGAAGCAATCCTGCAACATACACCGGTCTGTTTACTCATATAAGGGATACCTTCGCTTCGCTCCCGGAATCGAAAATACGCGGTTATAAAGTCGGAAGATTTTCTTTCAATGTGAAAGGCGGAAGGTGCGAAGAATGCGAAGGCGACGGACTAAAGAAAATCGAAATGAATTTCCTGCCCGATGTATATGTAATATGCGATGTGTGCCGGGGTCAAAGATATAACAAGGAAACCCTGAGCGTAAAATATAAAAACAAATCAATTGCAGAAGTTCTTGAAATGACGGTAGAAGAAGCTCTTGAATTTTTCACTTCATTCCCTACTCTGAAAAGAAAACTCCAGACTCTTTACGACGTCGGGCTTGGTTATATCCGCCTCGGTCAGCAGGCAACTACACTTTCGGGAGGTGAAGCCCAGCGGGTAAAACTATCGACAGAGCTTTCAAAAGTGCAGACGGGAAAAACGATTTATATTCTCGATGAACCCACAACAGGACTTCATTTCGAAGATATAAAAATGCTGTTGTCGGTTCTGAATAAACTAACCGATAAAGGAAACACGGTAATAGTAATCGAGCATAACCTCGACGTTATTAAATGTGCGGACTGGATTATTGACCTCGGACCTGAAGGCGGAGATAAAGGCGGCGAAATAATTTCCGAAGGCACCCCGGAAGATTTTATTAAAAAATATTACGACATATCATATACAGCAAAACATCTGAAAATTTATATGGAAAGATGAACTTCTTTTATTATGAATCATGAATGGAAAACTCTTGTTCTTCATTCATAACTCAGCATTCTTTTACTTTTCTTCCTGGCTAAAGCCGAATCTAAGCTTCTCTTTTTTGAATTGAATATTCTTTTCTTCTTTAGCTTCTTTCTTTATTACTTCCTTAACTTCTTTAACTTCTTTTATTTCTTTTTTTTCTTCCTTAACTTCTTTTACAATCACATTATCCGTACTGAACGAATCATCAAATCTCATCGTCACTTCTTTCGGCACTTCCGGTCTCAAAGACCTCACATTTTCTTTAACCACTGCAGCTTCTTCCTCGAAAACAAAAAATCCTTCGCCCGGTGAATTCATCTCGCTTATATCAGCCTGGTTTATGTTTTCATAGTTATCGATTTCATCCATCACATTCACATTCATTTCTTTATCTATACCAAGTATCTTGAACTCACTGTCCATGATGCTTCTTGAATCCTGGGATGCATAATCTTCTTCACCGTAATTATCCACATACATAAGCGATTTTTCAACTTCCGTTCCCGTTAGCTCGTTCACCCTTTTCCTCATCAAAAACTTTTCTTTTAACTCCAGGTATTTTCCGACTTCGTAAATCTTTTTATTCAGGGAATTTTTAATCTGCTTTATTGTCTCAGGATTATAAAGCTTGCACTGGTTATTCCTCTTTAATGGAATGCCCTTTAATATTACATCGGATATATCCTTCGTGTCAAAATTTTCAACCAGGAATTCGCTGACTTTTTCCGAATTTATTTCGGGCACGTTTAAAATGTTTCTCAAATCGTTTAAGTTGAAGAAAACCAGGTTTGCAAACTTGTTTTTTTCAATACTGCCGTAATTGTCCGATATTTTCAATGCTCTCGCAGGGTTAACGGTAACCATTCTTAATATTTCATCATAGCTGAAATATTCTTTTCTTAAAAGCGAAGATAGAACTTTCAGCTCGCTGAAAACGCTTCTCCCGTTGAATCCCGAGCCGAGCGATATATTTAGTTCCCTGTTTATGTAATCGTAAAAATCGAAATTCTTTTCACCGAGTTTTAAAATGTCTGTCGGTGAAAGAACAATGTTCGACCGTTTTTTGCAAAGCATTTCTATTTCATCCTGGTTCATGTAAATGGGATTGCTGAATATTACCTTGTCTGATAAAAGCTCTGCTTCCCAAAGAAGTTTTATAAGTGATTTTGCAAAATTCTTTTTCAGTATTTCAAGACTTGTTGATTTCTGAAGAACTTCAAAGAATAATATTTTTTTTCCGCTGGCAAACGAGCTCACAAGCGCATTCAGGGAGTATGTGTTAATCTCATCTTCATCCTTAATACCGATGCAATGAAGAAATCCTTTTTCACTTAAAAAACTGCTGAATGAATTATCATAAGCAGTATAGACAATATCCTGGTAAGAAAGAAATCCGAACTTGCGGTTTTCGGAAATAAAATCCTTCGTGAACAATCTCGAACTTTCAAGTATAACTGCCTCACCGTTTTGCAAAGAAGAATAATAATTTATTGCAATCAGGTTTTTTAAATCATCTTTATTCTTCGACTCCAGAAAATATTGTTCCACAAGCGAGGTCGAAAGATTATCGCTCAGGTTGCTGAAATTAAAACCCTTAAGAAATGAAGTGCACTGGTAAAAAGTGGAATTTAAATTCAAATTTAAAAAAGAAGGAACAATCAGTTTGTCGTGAGCGTCAATTATATAAGCACCCGGGTACTTTGAAAATATTACACTGTTGTTGATAAGCTCATTTTCGTAATCAATATCAAATATCCTGTCATTTTTTATAACAAGACTGAAATAGCCCGTCCTGCCCGAATCGTCGAGAGTTAATACCAATGCGTTCTTTATGACTATCAGCTTATCCATCTTTTTTAACCCGGTGTATCTGTTAAGTTATAAGGTTTTAAAGTAATAATGTTATAAAGTATAAAATATATATTATAAATTCTAATCAAATTAATCTTCTAATCTTCTAATAAAATTACAGATTTTCAAAAACAAAATTCTCATGCAGTAAATATTCACTGTCATATAGTTTATTTATATCATCTTTATAAAGAGCATAATGGAATCCCCCCCTGACACTGCATGCGCCTGCTTCCCCTGCTTTATTAATGGCTATAAACCCAACCTGGTAAATGTGGTTTCGGTTCTTTGTTGAAAGCAGGTTTAATTTATAAACTCTTTCACACGCTTTCCTGCACGCTTCGTAAGGGGATAACCCGTTACTCATTAATTCTACTACAAGAAAACTTCCGCATGCACGTACGCATTCTTCACCCCTTCCTGTAGAAGCAGCGGCACCGACTTCCCCATCGACATAAAGTCCCGCACCGATAATGGGAGAATCGCCCACCCTTCCGTGCAGTTTCCACGCCATGCCGCTTGTAGTGCAGGCGGCCGATAAATTTCCGTCTGCATCGACTGCAACCATTCCTATCGTATCGTGAAAACCGTCTTCATTTATATTGTCATATTCAAACCTGTTTAAAATAAAATCATCGGTATGCTTTTCTTCAGCCTTGGTCGAATCTGATGCTTTCCATTCCTGGAATTTCTTTATCGAAAGTTCAGTCAAAAGACTTTCGGGAGTAAATCCGTTTTTCAATGCAAAGTCATATGCACCGTCTCCTGCAAGTATCGTGTGCTCCGTATTTTCAAGTATAAGTCTCGCAAGACTCACGGGATTTTTTATATTTTCCACGCAAATAACGGAACCTATCCTCGCCTTCCAGTCCATTATTGCCGCATCAAGCGTTACTCTCCCGTCTGCATCGGGCAGGCCGCCGTATCCGACGCTTAAAACACAAGGGTCGTCTTCAGCTTCTTTTACTCCTGCTTCAACCGCATCAAGCGAGTTACCGCCCCTTTTCAAAATTTCATAAGCGGCATCGTTTGCCGCAAGCCCGTGCTTCCATGTCGATAAAACTACCGGTTTCATTTATTCCTTATTGCTGAAATTATTTTTTGAAATTTTTTAAATCTTCCTTAACGGTTACTTTTATGTTCGTATCTTCACCTTCTATTAATTTTATTTTATATCCCGCATATTCAACAATCGCAGCTTCATCCGTACCAATATAATTATCTCTGTAAGCTTTTTCAAATGATTTTACAAGAATATCATACCTGAAAATCTGGGGCGTCTGAATCCTGTATAAATTTTCCCTCGGTACTGTGTTCTGAACTATTAGATTTTTGTCTGTTCTTTTTACTGTATCACTCATTAATAACCCGGGAATCACAGATTTGAATTTATCGGTTTCGCTGATTAGCCTTTGAATCAAATCAGCACCGACAAACGGTCTGACAGCATCGTGAATCATAATAAAATCATTCTTTCTGCAGTTAAGGTTCATCAAAGCATTATAAACAGAATCCATCCTCTTCTCCCCGCCCTCGACAATTTTAGTGACCTTTTTTATATTATTATCAAAGATAATTTTTATTAAGCTGTCAAAAAATATTTTCTGAGCCGAAATGACAATAGAATCAATTCCCTTTATTGAATTAAATTTTTCAAGAGTATGCGCTATTAATTCTTTACCTGCAATCTTGACAAACTGTTTTGGAGTTTTTCCGGTAAACCTTTTTCCGGAACCCGAGGCAGGAATAATTACATAAAAACTCATCTATAATGGATTAAATAATTTTGAAGTTGTAAAAATTCTGCAAAAGTCTTTCCGGACTTTTGCAGTTATTATAAATTTGTTTTTGAAATAAGCTTTCTTGTTTTATATTACCATCATTGAATCACCGTATGCATAGAACTTGTAATTTTCTTTTATGGCTTTCTTATATGCCTTCATCACAAAATCCCTCTCCGCCATGGTGCAAACAAGCATCAGCAAAGTGCTTTGAGGCATGTGGAAATTTGTGATAATCTTATTTACGATGCTAACCGACTGCGGTGGATGAATGAATTTATCGGTCCAGCCCTTGCTCGGCCTTACGTTTTTTCCCGTTATAACGCTTGATTCAAGCGCACGTACAACAGATGTTCCCGCTGCAATAACTTTTTTCCTTTTATATATTGATTGATTTATCAGGTCCGAATTTTCCTTTGTAATTTCATAGAACTCGGAATCCATCCTGTGCTTTGATAAATCTTCGACTTCAACCAGCCTGAATATCCCAAGCCCGATATGCAGTGTTACATATGCAATATTTACACCTTTATCGTGAATTTTCTTCAGCATTTCTTTTGTGAAGTGCGCACCTGCTGCAGGCGCAGCTACTGAGCCGACGTGCTTGGCAAATACGGTCTGGTAAAATTCTTTATCCTTTTCGGTAGATTCTCTTTTTATGTAAGGAGGAAGAGGAGTCTTGCCTAGTCTCTCTATATATTTTTTGAAGTCGTCTTTAACATTAAATCTGACTATCCTGCCTCTCGAAGTAGTGTTGTCGATAACTTCGCAGTAAAG
Source organism: Ignavibacteriota bacterium (assembly GCA_003158365.1). GTDB lineage: Bacteria > Bacteroidota > Ignavibacteria > Tepidaquicellales > Tepidaquicellaceae > FEN-1279. The sequence goes on from PMIW01000121.1 coordinate 12,209, forward strand.
ATGCTTTGTGAAAAATATCCTGTTTCCGATTCTCACTTTCCTTGCAGGATCAACTACTACATCCCATATATTTTCAGTTTCGGACAACTGTCTCAGTAAAAACACTTCTATTTTGGCTTTGGTCTTTTCTTTTGTTCCGAATAACCTCGCGGGAAAAACTTTTGAATCGTTTAATACAAGCACATCACCCGGATCCATGTAATCAATTACATTTCTGAACTTTAAATTCCTGATAGACTCATCCGCCCTGTTCAGCAGCATCAGCTTGCAGTGGTCGCGCGGTGATTTTGGCTGTTTGGCAATTAAATTTTTTGGTAACGAAAATTTAAATTGTGATAGTTTCATTTAGTTTATTTTAAA
>PMIW01000223.1 GCA_003158365.1 Ignavibacteriota bacterium
CATAAAAGTATTTCCCGGTTCGGAGGTAATTTTAATAACAATTCTATCGCTTAGAACTTTTGTACCTCCCGTAACTGCACTTCTGTCCCCACCACTTTCGCGTATAACAGGAGCGGATTCACCGGTGATTGCTGATTCATCTACGCTTGCAACTCCATCTACAACTTCTCCGTCAGCGGGAATTATATCACCGGATTCACATACAACAAGGTCATCTTTTTTCAAATCGTCGGCACCTACTACAGTTTCTTTGTCATCTACAAGTTTTCTTGCCGATGTTTGTTTTCTTGCTTTCTTAAGTGTTTCTGCCTGAGCTTTTCCTCTGCCTTCTGCAACTGCTTCGGCAAAATTTGCGAACAATACCGTAAACCACAGCCAGATACCGATTTGAAGATTGAACGAAGAATACTCACCTTTAAACAGTGCCAGAAGAAATATAATCGTGGTCATAAAAGCACCGATCTCGACTATAAACATTACAGGGTTCTTCATTAAAACTTTCGGATTTAACTTAATGAACGAATTTACTATGGCATCTTTTATTATTGCGGGTTCAAATAATTTATTTTTTTTGTCATTCATATTTAAAATGCTACTCCGTTATTCATTAATAAATGTTCTACAATAGGTCCAAGACTCAATGCAGGGAAATGAGTCAATGCTCCAACGATAAAAATTACACCAATCAACAAGACAGCAAAAACATAGTTATCGGTAGTGAATGTGCCTGCGCTGACGGGTGCTTTGTTTTTCTTTACAAGATTTCCTGCAATAGCCATAACAGGGATAATTACACCGAATCTTCCGAAAAGCATTGCTGTTCCAATGGTAAGATTGTAAAATACTGTATTTGCATTTAGTCCTGCAAAGGCGCTTCCGTTATTTCCTGCACCTGAAGAAAATGCATAAAGAATTTCTGATAATCCGTGCGGACCTGCATTTGCTAAGCTCGATAAGCCGGATGCAGTCGAAGTTGCAATTGCAGCAAAAACGAGTATTATGATATTTGGAATAAGTACCGCTACCATTGCCATTTTAATATCAAAGGATTCGATTTTCTTACCGAGGTATTCGGGAGTTCTGCCAACCATCAGACCTGCTATAAATACGGTAATGAATACAAAAATGAGCATGCCGTACATACCCGAGCCGACCCCTCCGAAAACAATTTCACCAAGCATCATATTAAACATTGCAACCATTCCGGCAAGCGGGGAAAGGCTGCTGTGCATTGCATTTACGGCTCCGCAGGAAGTACCTGTTGTTGCTGTTGACCAGATTACGCTGTTCACAATTCCGAATCTTAATTCTTTTCCTTCGAGGTTTGATGCAGTATTTAAAACCGGATTAAATAAATATTCCGAGTAAAGCGATGTTGCAATTCCGCATACAAGTAAAAACAACATTACACCATACAAAACCCATCCTTGCTTTTTGGAACCCGACATCAATCCATAAGTATATGTAAGTGCGGCTGAGATTACTATCAGGCTAATTACCTCAATAAAATTGGATAAAGGTGTTGAGTTTTCAAAAGGATGTGCGCTGTTTGCATTAAAAAAACCTCCGCCATTTGTACCAAGTAATTTTATTGCGGTCTGCGATGCGGCGGGACCAAGGGGAATAATCTGGTCAATTCCTTCGAGCGTTTTTATATTTGCATATGATGAAAAATTCTGAATAACTCCCTGACTGATAAGCAAAACCGAAACAATAACAGACAGCGGAATCAGAACATATAAAATTGTCCTTACCATATCCACCCAGAAGTTTCCGAGTTTATCATTTAGTTTTAAGGTTATTCCGCGAATCAAAGCAAGCAAAACAGCAATTCCCGTTGCTGCGCTGAGGAAATTCTGAACTGTCAGTCCGAGCATCTGAACAGCATAACCCAGAGTGTTCTCACCCGCATAAGCCTGCCAGTTAGTGTTTGTCATAAAACTTACAGCGGTATTGAATGCAAGGTCCGAGGGAACATTCGGAAGATTTTGCGGATTCAGAGGAAGCCATTGCTGAATAATTTGCAGAATAAACAAGAAAACGAAACCGGCAAAGTTAAAAATCAGAACTGCCCATAGATATTTCTTCCAGTCCATTTCTTCTTCCGGAGCCACTTTCAGAAATCTATAAATCAGTTTTTCAAATTTCCCGAATACAGGTGACAGAATATTTTTCTTCCCGGTAAATACTTTGAACATAAATTTACCCAGAAGGGGTGTTAAAACAGTTAAAATTAAAATAAAAAATAATACTTGAACAATATCAAGTGTTTTCATATATGATTAAAATTTTTCAGGTTTAAAAATTACGATACAGAGATATATCATAATTAAGAAAGATATTGAAAGACCTATTAAATAATCCGTTTGCATAATTTTTTATTACAAAATTAGATACTATTATATAATTATGGCATAAAATATTGGAGGGATAGTATTAAAATTTTATAAAGATTATCGAATTTTATCAATTTTTATATTTAATTCTAATGTATTTATTTGCTTTTCCCCGTTTTTCAGTATTGAGGAATTTTGTGCAAAAGAGTCAATTAATTCATCAACTAGTTTTATATCAGATTCGGAATATTCTCTTTTTCTGGATATTTGTATTAATTGATGAAAAGCTTCAGATTTATCTATATATTTTTCATCAGTAGCCGGATGGAAATATTTATCTTCTGTATAATGGTATGAAAACCACCTCGAGCCGACCAGCATTCCGTTGTTATCGGAAAAGTATTTATTGAGATTATCCGACATTATGAAAAACAGGAAAGCAAATACTACAATTACATAAATACTCCCGGGAAGTAATATCGGGATTAACTTTGCTCTGTTTCTTTTTTCTGAATAATTCATATTCATCCCTTATTTATACAAAAATAGTCGGGATTAAATAAGTATCATATAAAATGTTTGAATGTTTACATAAAAATTTTATAAAAACATTAATTAATCTCAATTGAAATTATAAAATAATTGATGTGATTTTTATTTCTGTTTGAGTTATTTTGAACAAAATTCATCAAACAATATTATGCCGCTAAAACCCTGGAAGAAAATTTCATCCGAAATAAAATTTAAAAATCCCTGGTGGACGTATATGTATGATAAGTATGAACTGCCGGGAGGAAAAGCTTACGAGTATCATTATGTACATACAGCCGGTTCCTCTTTTATTATTCCGATTAAAGATAACGGGAAAATTATTCTGGTAAATCAATTCAGGTATTTGAATGAAAGGTTCAGTATTGAATTTCCCGGCGGTGGAATAAAAGAAGGACAAACACCTGAGCTGGTTGCAAGGAAAGAATTAATCGAGGAAACCGGATTGGACGGGGATTTGGAAAAAGCCGGATTTTTCAATCCTTATAACGGAATTGCAGACGAGATTTGCCACGTATTCATAGCACGAAACTTAAAACCATCTAATAAAGAAACAAAAGACGATTCGGAAGAATTTGAATTAATGGAATTGAGTATAGAAGAAATAGATTTAAAAATAAGTACAAATGAAATTTACGACGGGATGACGATGGCTGCGTGGGCGATTTGTAAAAATAAAATTATTTAGGTTCTTCCCAGTCGCCGTTTTCTTTTATAATATTAATCAGTTCATCTACTGCGGATTCGGTATTAATGCTTCGTTTCACGATTTCCTTACCTTTATATAAAGATATTTTACCGATGCCGCTGCCCACATAACCATAGTCAGCATCTGCCATTTCACCGGGTCCGTTTACAATGCACCCCATTATTGCAATCTTAATACCTTTAAGATGATTGGTTCTTTCACGGACTTTAGCAGTTGTCTCCAGTAAATCGAAAAGCGTACGCCCGCAGGAAGGGCAGGAAATATATTCGGTTTTAGAAATTCTTTTTCTTGCAGCCTGCAGTATTCCAAAGCTTACACGGGCAATTGTTTTTTTATCAATGGTTGGAGAATCGAGCCAGATGCCGTTTCCGAATCCGTCTATGAATAATCCACCGATATCAACCGATGAATGACTAATAAAAACTTCTTCAGAAATATTCTTATAAGTCTTTGCAAAGACAATTGGAGATTTAATTTCAAGTTCATTTATTTCTTTACAGGTTTCTTTAATTCCTGTCATGTAATCGCTGTCATTAAAACTTGTCACCAGTATACATTTATCGTCATTTATTATTTTATTAATAAAAAGAGAATCTTTAATGTTTCTTACCAATATAAATTTCTCTGAAGCCAAATCCACTGAAACATATTCATCCTGACAGATAATCGGAACCGAGTTTTCTTTATTCTCGACGTCTTTCCATACATTATAATTGTAAATAATTTTCAATGTGCCCGGAAGTTTAATATTTACCGGATTACTTCCTGCATAAATATAGTCAGGAGCAGTGTCAGCAATATTCCATTTATCCTGCGACTCACTGTAACGGTAATCTATTTCTTCCAGGTTTTTATAGTTTACTTCATCAAGATTTATAATAACTGCAGGAACATTCTTTCCCCCTATTTTATCGACTGAATGGGACAGAATATTTTTAATATCAAAATGCAATTTTGAAAAATCTTTTTCTTCCGATTTTTCACTCAGATTACCGGCTTTATTTACAAGAATTTTACAGACAGGAATTTCATATTCAGGTTCTTCAGTAAGCGAGACCCTGATTGTATCACCGAGTCCTTCTTCAAGCAGTGTTCCTATTCCCATCGATGATTTTATCCTGCCGTCTTC
>PMIW01000202.1:0-3981 GCA_003158365.1 Ignavibacteriota bacterium
CCTTTCATGCAGCCGGTGAAAAGTCCTGTAAGAATTTTTTTCATTTCTTTCGGGTCCATCCAGTGATTTGTAGGACCTGCATCTATTTCTTTTTCGGAGCAAATAAAAGTCCTGTCTTCCACGCGCGCAACATCGGTCGGGTCGGAAACAACCCAATAACTATTGGGGCGTTTCGGAACGGGAACGAACGAACCGTTATCAGTGCAAATTTTTATGAGTTTTTCATTTTCCTCTCTGGAGCCATTGCACCAGTGAACACTATCGGGCTGGCACATCTTTGCCACTTCATCTACCCAAGCGAGTAGTTTTTTGTTTTTCGTCATCACGAGCCTTTCTTTTTTGATATGTTTATTTTAATATTAATTATTTTATAATGCTTAAAAAATAAATCTATTTAAAAGCAATTTCAGTTTGTTTTTTATCTTTTTTTGCCGATACTACTTCATAAGACATAAGAATAGACAGCGGCCTAGTACTTTCAAATTTACTCAATACAATTTTGATCATACTCATTATCGGAACAGACAGGAGCATACCGACTACTCCCCACAAATAGCCCCAGAATACGAGTGAAAAAATTAAAAGAATCGGGCTCAGGTTCAGCCTGTCGCCGAGTATTTTCGGTTCAACCAGATTACCGATTAAATAACCGATAACACCCATTACAATCAGAAGAATTATTGGTGTTACAATATTATCATACTGGGCTAAAGCAGTAAGAAAAGGAAGAACTGTAGAAATCAAAACACCGAGGTTCGGGATATAAGTCAGAAAAAATGTCAGCAAGCCCCAGACAATAGCAAAGTCGAGACCAAATATCATAAAAATTGTTGTAATCAGAAGAGCATGAGTCAGATTAATAAGAGTTTTACCAACGATATATCTTCTTACATCTATATAAATATCGTTAAGAATGTCGGAAATATTTCTTGCTCCTTCTTTAGAAAACGCCTTGAGAATTCTTTTTTGAATGCTGCCGTATTCAGACAGGAGAAATATGATATAAATAAGAATCAAAATGTAATCCGTAAAAATACCTGCAATGGACGATATCACATCGGTAAGCAATTCCGAGAGTTTATCACCGCTGAAAAACTTTGAGATATCGAAAGACTCTTTAATTGTATTATCGGAAATTCCCATTGAACTAAGGTAGACGGAAAAATTCGTTCCGAATCCTTCTATTTTACGTAAATAATTCGGAAAATCGGCTTTGAATATATTAATGCTTGTTACGACAAAGACGCTTGTAATATTGGATAAAATTATTATAACCAGCACGACTATGATTATGGCCGTCCAGGCGGGGAATTTATGACTTCTAAGCCACTTGTAAAACGGTTCGAATAAAAAAGAAATAATTAATGCAATAAAAAAAGGAAGCAAAATTACCTGAAGTTCTTTCAAAATATAAAAAGAAAAACCAACGAGGAAAATTGATGCAACAATTTTTAAATATTTGTTATTATTTTTTTCCGAATCCATTAATTTTAAAAAGAATTTATTTACATAAACGGAACGGTGATATATTAAATATTTTCATAAAACAAGCTAAACAGTTTGTGTTTTCTTTCTCCGGCGTATATCGGATACATCATATGACATCAGTATCGAAATCGGTCTTGTCTGGTCGAACTTACCGAGAATAATTTTAATCATACTCATAATCGGGACGGACAGAATCATACCGACCAGACCCCAGAGATATCCCCAGAATATTAATGAGAGAAGCAGAAGAATCGGACTGAGATTCAGCCTGTCTCCGAGCACTTTCGGTTCAACAATATTTCCGATTAAATTTGCGGCTAATATCATAAGTACTAAAATAATTATCGGTCTTGTAAAATCACCCTCAAACTGAATTAAAGCAGTAAGGAACGGAAAGAAAGTTGAAATAAGAGAACCGATATTCGGAATGAATGCCATCATAAAAGCGAGGAATCCCCAAACAATAAAAAAGTCCACGCCGAAAGACCAGAGTATAATAGTAACAATAATACCGTAAGCAACATTAATAAGGGTTTTGCCTACCACATATTTTTTTACATCGGTGAAAATATCGGTCAGAATATTAGCAATAGCCCGTGAACGTTCGGCAGAAAAAGCTTTCAGAACTCTTTTTCTTATGCTTCCGAATTCAGAAAGTAAAAAAATAACATAAATTAAAACAAGCACGAAATTTCCGAAAATACTTACTATACTTGAAAAGAAATCCGTAGCTATAGCTGTAATTTTTTCACCGCTTGCAAGTTTTGATAAATTCAGGGACTCTTTTAAATAATTGTTAAAAAATCCCCAGGACTGCAGAGTATTTGTAATATTAGCAGCAAGAACTTTTGTTCTCTCCGTATATTTTGGTATTTCGCTTGTAAATGAATTTATGCTTGTAAGCACAAAAACACTTGTAATATTGGAAAGAATAACAATCGTGATAACAACTATTAATATTGCAAGTCCGCCGGGAATATGTTTTTTCTTAAGCCACTCGTAGTATGGCTCAAAGAGAAAAGAAACAATCACGGCGATAAAAAACGGAAGCAATACAGACTGCAATTCTTTCATTAAATAAAAAGCAAAGCCGACTAAAAATAAAGCGGCTACGATTGTTAAAAATTTATTTTGTTTTCCGTCATTCATAAATAATTTTTTATGACTTTATAAGAAACCGGGTCTTTTTTGCCCGCCTGCTGAAAACCTCTTAACCTCAAAGCACAACTATCGCATACACCGCATGCGATATCGTTATTTTTATAGCAAGACCATGTCAGGTGAACCGGTGAATTTAATTCAAATGACTTTAGCACAATTTCCTTTTTATTAAATCCGATTACAGGTGTAACAATTTCTATTTTCGAATCCGGTTTAGTACCTAAATTAATCATTTTATTATACGATTCAAAGAACTTTTTTCTGCAATCGGGGTATCCGCTTGAATCCTCTTCCACAGCACCAATGAAGATTTTTTCCGCTTTAATTACCTCTGCCCAGCTTGTTGCAATTGCAAGAATGTTAGCATTGCGGAACGGGACATAGCTGGTCGGGATTTTTTTGGATTTAATATCCGCTTTGGATATTTTTATTTTTTTATCTGTGAGGGATGAGCGGCCGATTTTTTTCAGGTAGCCGATATCGACAATAAGTTTTTTCTTAACTCCGAAATATTTTGCGATGTCGTGGAAAGCCTGCAGTTCGCGTTTTTCTGTTTTCTGGCCGTAGTTCACGTGAAGAAATGCGAGGTCGTATTTCTTAAAAGCAAAAGCGGCGGTTAGTGCACTATCCATACCGCCGCTGACCAAAACAATCGCGGATTTCTTTTTATTAAGCATTATAATTCAATCTTTAATAAAAAATAAAAACTATATTTATTCTAAGAACTATATCTCTTTTTTATTCAAAAACGCTCATACTCTACAGACTCTATAGACTCTACATACTCTACAGACTCTATTACCACAGCCATTTAAATTCTCTTGCTTTTGCATCGAGTTCTTCCCTGAAATTCGGGTGAGCAATTTTAATTAACAATTTTACTCTTTCTCTTAATGTCTTGCCGTATAAATCAGCGATACCGTATTCAGTAATGATTGTCTGCACGTCTCCCCTTGTAGTTACAACGCCCGAGCCGGGAGTAAGAATCGGAACAATTTTAGATATAGTATTATTCTTTGTTGTTGCGGGGAATGCAAGTATGGATTTTCCGCCCTTGCTTCTCATTGCGCCTCTCACGAAGTCAAGCTGTCCGCCGAATCCCGAGAATATTCTTGTACCCATCGAATCCGAGCAGACCTGCCCGCTCAAATCAATCTGGATTGCGGAGTTTATGGAAATCATATTATCGTTACGGGAAATATTCACCGGGTCATTCACGAATTTTGATGACCTGAATTCAATTAAAGGATTGTTATCGATAAAATCAAAAACTTTTTTTGTACCGATTACGAACGAAGAAACAACTTTATTCGGAAGGAATGTTTTCTTTTC
>PMIW01000202.1:4078-24675 GCA_003158365.1 Ignavibacteriota bacterium
ACCATAGGGACTTCCAGGAGCGGCTCATCCGTTTCTACAATATATTTAAGCTTGCTCACGTGAATGAAATTATCGCCAAGAACCCGCGGCATTTTCGGATTAATCTGAGCGATTACAATTTTTGCAAACTCAGCGGCGGTTTTTGTAACTTCGTTGCTCACGCCGAACGAGCAGTATCCGTGTTCATCAGGAGGAGACAGGTGCAGCATGCAAACATCGATAGGAAGCCTTCCAAGTTCTATCAGCCAGCCTATTTCGGAAAGGAAAACGGGGAAAAAATCCGCTCTTCCTTCATTTACGGCTTTTCTCACATTTCCCGATGTAAATAATGCATTATGAATAAAATGTCCCGCCATTTCGGGAGCAACATATGGAGCCTTATGGAATGTCGTTAAATGTGCTACCTTAACATTCTCAAGTTCTTTATATCGTGCGCACATTGCATCTACCAGTTTCGTCGGATATGCACTATTTGCGTGTAAAAGGACCATATCATTCGATTTAATCACTTTCACAGCTTCTTCTGCTGTTACAATCCTCTGTTTGAATTTTTCAAGCATAAAAGATTAAAATATATTTATAATGTTGTAGAAATATTCATTTCCAAGTATCGCGGTCAACTAAAATACTATTTTTTATTTATTTTAAAAACACAAAAATAATTCACTTTTTGGAGGGAAATTAGTAAAAATAAAAAAAGGCGGTCTGTAAAATAAACCGCCTTTGAAGATTTAATGTAAAATTATTTCTACAAATTCCCTACCATCTTGCCCGGTACGACCCACTGGTCGAATTGCTCGTTCGTGACGAGTCCGAGTTCGATGGCGGCTTCGCGGAGTGTCGTGCCTTCTTTGTGAGCTTTCTTTGCTATCTTTGCGGCATTTTCATATCCAATGTGAGTGTTTAATGCGGTAACAAGCATCAAAGAATTTTCGACGTGTCTTTTTATTACGGGAATATTTGCCTGTATTCCAACTGCGCAATTTACATTGAATGATTCACAGGCATCGCCGAGCAGGCGCGCTGAATTCAGAAGATTATGAATCATCACGGGTTTGAATACATTCAGTTCAAAGTGTCCGTAAATTCCGCCGACGGTAATCGCAGTATCATTTCCAATTACCTGAGCGCAAACCATTGTCATTGCTTCGGTCTGCGTTGGATTTACTTTTCCCGGCATTATGGATGAACCCGGTTCATTTTCGGGTAAAAGCAGTTCGCCGATTCCGCTTCTTGGACCGGATGCAAGAAGACGGATATCATTTGCAATTTTCATCAGACTAACGGCAAGAGTTTTCAGTGCACCCGAAGATTCCACTATGGCATCGTGTGCGGCGAGCGATTCGAATTTATTTTCCGCGGTAACAAACGGCAGACCTGTTAAATCAGCGATATGCTTTGCAACTATTATATCATAATTTTTCGGAACGTTTAAACCTGTTCCGACTGCCGAGCCGCCGAGTGCGAGTTCGGATAAGTGTTTCAGAGTATTTTTTATTGCCCTTATGCCGTGGTCAATCTGGGAGACATATCCCGAGAATTCCTGACCGAGCGTAAGCGGAGTTGCATCCATTAAGTGCGTGCGTCCGATTTTCACAATTTCCCTGAACTCTTCGGATTTATGTTTCATAACTTTCATCAGTCTTTCGGCTTTCGGAATTGTATTTTCGAATATCATTTTATATCCTGCAATATGCATTGCAGTCGGGAATGTATCGTTTGAGGATTGTGATTTATTCACATCATCATTGGGATGGAGTATTTTTTTCTTATCATCGAGTTTCCCCCCGCTTAAAACGTGACCGCGGTTTGCAATCACCTCATTCATATTCATGTTCGATTGCGTACCCGAGCCGGTTTGCCATATCACCAATGGAAACTGGTCGTCGAGTTTTCCGGCAAGTATCTCATCGCATACTTTGCCGATTAATTTCATTTTATCTTCGGATAAAACCCCGCAATCAAAATTTGCCATTGCGGATGCTTTCTTCAGCACGGCAAATGCATAAATAATTTCCATCGGCATTAACTGGTTGCCGATTAAGAAATTCTCCTTCGACCTCTGGGTCTGGGCTCCCCAATACTTATCGGCAGGAACTTTCACTTCACCCATTGTGTCGTGTTCAATCCTGAATTCCATAATAATTATTATTTATGATTATAAAAAGATTTTATTGTTTCCCGAATGTCGAAATAACAGTTGAATTCAATCCGCCCCTAGATGTGAAAATTCCTTTCACTTCCATCCATTTAGGTTTTAATACATAGAGAAGGTCATCGAGTATCCTGTTAATTACATTTTCATAAAATATTCCGTCGTTCCTGAATGACTGCAGATACATCTTTAATGATTTCAGTTCAACGCATTTTTTCTTTGCTATGTATGAGATTACAATAGTTCCGAAATCGGGCTGGCCTGTCTTTGGGCAGACAGATGTAAATTCGCTTGTTTTGTGTATTATTAAATAGTTTCTGTTTGAATATGTATTATCGAAAACTTCCAGTAATTTTATTTTATCTTCAGCTGTGTTTAAGTTTTTCATTTGCTTTTTTTGATTTTCCGGAAAATTCTTTGGGATTAATACCGATCTTTGCAATTTTCTGGCGAAGGCTAATCTGATGAAAACCAATCACCCTTGCAACCTCGCTTATGTTTCCCTTGCACAGTTTAAGATATTTTTTAATAAAATTCACTTCAAAATCGTTTACCGCTTTTAATTTATTGGATTTATAATTGCTATTAGCATATAAATCCTTATACTGCTCGACTTCGAGAATATTTTCCGGAAACAATTCTTTTCTTATTATTCCGTTATTGCAAAGTATTACAACCCTTTCGGAGACATTTCGGAGTTCAGTAAGGTTTCCGGGCCATAAATAATTTATAATCATCCTGGTTACATCTGCGTTAATTTCCTTAATGGGCATGTTTTTCTTTTTGGAAAACTCCTCGACGAATTTATTGAAGAAATATAAAATATCCTCGGGTCTTTCTCTTAAACCCGGAATGTCAATAACAAACAGGCTGAGTTTATTCAATAATTCCCCGTTGAATTTCATATCGGAAACCAATTTATTCAAATCAACCGACGACGATGCAATAATTCTTGCATTTGTAGTGTGCGCTTTGAATTCACCCAGTTTCGAAAATTCGTTTTCATTTAATACACGGAGCAATTTTAACTGGATATGCTGGCTTAGCCTGGAAATCTCATTTATAAAAATTGTTCCCTTTTCGGCTATATCAAGATATCCCCTGTGAGAATTGGGAAACTTTTTTGAATAGCCTTTAATATGTCCGAATAATTCAGATTCAATTTTATCGTCTTCCATTGAAGTGCAGTCGACAAAAACGAACTGGTATTTATTCCTCGGACTATTATTATGTATAAATTTGGCGAGGTCCTGTTTTTCAGTCCCGTTTTCCCCTGTTATTAAAACGGGAGTACCGGACAGAGCAACCTGTTTTGAGTGATTTATTATTCCTCTCATTTTATCATTTTCGGAAATGATAAAATGCACGTTTTTTATTTTTCTCAATTCCCTGCTAAGTAATATATTTTCCTTAACGAGAGATAATTTTTCTACTCCGCGGTTGATAATAAGAAGAAGTTCTTCTTTGTTTACGGGTTTTGAAAGAAAATCGAAAGCCCCGAACCGGATAGCTTCAACTGCAGTGCGAATTGAACCATATGCTGTAATTAATATTACAATCATATCGGGTTCAATTTGTAAGGCTTTTTCCGTCAGTTCGATTCCGTTCATCAAAGGCATATTCAAATCGGTAAGCATAATATCATATCTTGATGTACTGATTTTCTTCAATGCTTCCTCCCCGCTTGAGGCTAAAGTTACTGTATATCCCGCATCCGAAACTATTTTTTTCAGAATTACCCTTGACGATGCTTCGTCATCAACAATTAATATTCGTTTCATATCTTACCATTAAGGTTTTGAAATTTATTATTATAATTTATTCAATCAAGCCAAAAAGTTATTATTTGTATACAGCAAATATATTCTTTTTACAGAAACCTATTAAATTAAATTTAATATTTACAGCACATTATTTCAGTCTTTTTGCAAAACAATTAAACGCTTAAAAATGGAATATAATTAAAGCAAAAAGAAAAGCACATTTAAATAAATGAGCTATGCAGATTTTGCAATTCTGCCATGTTTTATTATTGCTGCCTGTTCTTCGTATTTTTGTGTTAGCCAGGTTTTGCTCATTGTATCATTGGTCTTTTCGAGCCTTTTGCGATATGTAGAAAAATGCTTTTGGGGGAGCTGTCCGGCTTTAAATAATACCAATTTAGAGAAATATGATACAAAATTTTTAATTGCAGATTTTTCTTCTTCGGACATTAATTCATTTCTTTGGAGAAATTTTTTATAATTTTCAGTCAGCATTAATGCTTCATCAAAGTATCCCAATTCATAGTATATTTTCAAAGCATAATTTTTAATGTCGTATTTGTAAATATAATAATCAATTTTTATTTTATTAAAATATTTCCAGCTCAGCAAATATTCGCCATTTTCGTAGTGAAGATACGCATAAGCAAGATTCATCATATTGTCTTTTTCCGATTTGTGCAATTTGGAACTGCATGTCAGGATAAAATTTTCGACCCATTTTATTTTTTTCTGCTGCAGGCCAAGAATCAATATACTTCTGTAAAATTCGTTCCTCAGATAATCAATTTTATTATTTTTATAATAATCATTACTGAGAATTTCATCGTAAATATTAAAAAGCTCCTCATTATACTTATCGTTTTTTTCTTTGTCCATTTTCATGAAATAGCAATAATTCAGAAAGTTAGAATAATGGAACCAAATTTCATCTTTCCCGAGTTTACTGACATTAGACCTTACAAGAGATTTATAATTCAGGTATGATTCTTCATTATCAATATTTTCGAATGTTTTTAACAAAGCAATATAAATCTGCACAATAAAATAATGCTCACTGTTTTTGAATAACTCTTCGAGACCTTTAATATTCAGTGTATTTATAAGGGAGCTTAAAAATTCTTTTGCCAGTGGTTTATTATAAGCAAAAGCATAGTTAGCACTTGCAAGAAAAACCGATACTATTTCAATGATATAGTGAATTGTAATGTATGCACCTGAATATTTAATTCTTTCAATCTGTATAATTGTATCATTATTTTCTTTAACTTTTTCGAATAATTCACTGTAGTTGAATTTATTTAATTCTAATCTGTATCTCGACAGATAATAATCGGAATCCACTTCTTTTACTTCTTCAAATTTTTTATCGAGAACAGTTGAATTTTTTGCAAAGACGCCGCCTAATTTTTTCTCTCTCAATTCTTTCAATAAATAGTCAAAGGATAATGCCGTTGACTTTCGGAAATTCTCCTGCATCAAAAAACTTTCACAAATAATCTGTAAATCCGCCAAAGCATTGCGAACTGTAGAATCCTTATATACTTTTGTTTTAAAAATAACTTCACTAATATATTCCTTAGTAAGTTTCTTGCTGTTAAAATCGGGAGAGAACTTAATCATAAGCTCAAAAAGGTCGGACAGCAAAGCACTTCTATTGAAATAGGGAGATGCAATATATCTCCGGAATAACTTGGTTTCTTCCGAGCTGAATGTTTTAAGAATATCTATTACCTGATGGTCAATCATTTTAAATAAATATTTTAAGGTTTTTTAAGCGACAAATTAGACTGTTTTGTTTCCATCAATTTATGCGAAATAATAATAAAAAGCAAGCATTTTTTTAATATATGTATAATTATTTTTCCGATTTCGAGCGACAAATGGGGGGGGCGTGTATTAGGAATATTTTGATATTCTGATTAACTTTGTATAACAATTTTTAAACAAACAAAAAAATATTCGGAGGATATTTAAAAAATGAAATCAGCAGTAAAATTCTTCTTCGCAACACTGACAATTCTGGTAACACTTGGATTCTTATACACACCAAAATCGTATGCGGAAGTTCCACCAAATTCAACTACCGTAATAACATATGATAATGGATTTAAAATTACTACTATTTACGGTACCGATGGCGGAATAGTTGAAGTATTAATTTCAAGAGTTAATGACTAATATCAGATACATAAAGAAAAGTCGTCATCCCAGGCGAACTACGGGGGGAAATTCGTCAGGAGAAAAAGGACGAGAGGAGAACAAACCAGGTTTATTGATGAATAATAATAAAAGGAATGAAGAAGAAAAGATTGAGTATATGGATTTTAATAAGCAGTATCAATTAAATTTCAAATAATAATTTATGTTCGAATTAAATCTAATCCCTCAAAAGATGAAATACGTAGGATTAACAAACAACCCGGATGTTATAAAGAGAAAACACGGGCAACCTATGGATTGGTGGCAAAGAGTATTTGCCAGTGAGCTCGAAGCCAACAAATGGCTGAAAGTACTCATTAAGATGTATGGCTACAAAGAGGTAAACGATGCCAAAGGATGGAAATACGGATATACTTTCTCCAATAATCCAAATTAATACTTATATATCGATAATTATGTTAACAGTTTGTTAATTACATAATTAATGATTAAAATGATTTTGCTCGTTCAGTATATTTCAAATATCGTTATTTCACACTTAAAAGAAATTCAATAATTAAAGCATAAATTAATTTTCTGTGAACAAAAGTAAATCGCAAAACAGCTGGTTATGCAAAGCGGAACTGGACTTTGAAGAGAAACAACCGATGTGGAAACTTGAAACAAATAAAGCATCAAAGCTGCTCGATATATGGAACAGCTTAAAAACTTCCTTTGAACCGTCTAACAGGAAATCAGCTTATCTCGGATACGGCGGAACGTACCTTAAATCTTCCGATAATTCGGAATGGCACATTTTCAACAAAACAGTGACAAGAGTTAATAATAACACTATAGAAGTGAGATTCGATAAAAACAGATATTTTGAAAAGACAATTCTTAAATCAGCCCCTTCAGGAATTTTACCCGACGCATTATGCAGTCTTTTATTCGGTATATAACATTCATCACCGTTATCATAACATTTGTATATTTAATATATATACAAGTCTCATAATTAATATATTTTCTTTCTGAAAATATACAATTACTTACATTGATTAGCATTTCAAAAATCAATAAATTAAAAAAATCCAAAAGATTCTTAAAATAGATATAACGAAAAAGAACATCGGGATGCAGAAAGAATGCATAAGGAAACTACCCAAATTTGAATAAATCAGGGAAGAGGATTAATTTATGAAAAAAATTTATATTATATTATTAATAGCATTATTAGTAAGATTAATTCACATTTCTTATACTGTTATTGGATGGCATTCATGGAGGCAGTCTGATACCGCTGCGATAGCAAAGAATTTTTATGAAAACGGCTATAATATTCTATACCCTCAGATTGACTGGAGAGGAAATACAGAAGGATATGTCGAATCAGAATTTCATATTTACCCGTTTATTGTATCTTTACTGTACGGAATATTTGGTGTTCATGAATCTCTAGGAAGAATTACGTCTGTTATTTTTTCTCTTTTAACGATACTGGGTTTATATATTTTGTTTAAAAAATATTTAGGAGAAAATATAGCCCTTTGGTCGGCTTTTATATATGCAATCATACCTTTAAACATTTTTTACGGAAGAGCTTTCATGCCTGAATCAGCAATGCTGATGTTTTCGGTGTTTGGAATTTATTTTTATACTGAGTGGCTGGATAATTATAAATGGAAAGATTTTATTCTAACATTAATATTTATTTCTCTTGCCATATTAATCAAATTAACTTCATTATATCTTGGATTTTTAATGTTTTTTTTAATTTTTCAAAAAAACGGTATAAAATTTTTATTTAATTGGAAAGCGATTTTATTAGGGACATTAATATTAATCCCTGTTGCAGGATGGTATTACCATGCACACATTTTGTATTTAAAAACTAATTTAACATTTGCAATATGGGAATTTTCAGGTGATAAATGGGCAAATCTGAAAATTTTAACAGACATTGATTTTTATCATGGTGTATTTTTAAGGAATATTGCTGAAAGACATTTAACTTATCCCGGCTTTATTTTTTTTATTTTTGGTCTATTTATAAAAAGAAAGAATAAAAAAGAGTTTATATTTGATTTTTGGCTTATTTCCGTATTAATCTATTTTTTTGTTGTGGCACGCGGTGTTAATATACATGAATATTACCAGTTACCATTTATTTTACCGGCAGTTGCTTTTGTTGGAAAATCCATTGATAAAATAGTAACTGGAATAAAAGATATAAACATTCCTTTAAATAAGAAAATTATCTTTTATATTTCTGTATTGTTGATGATTTTGATACCAGTTTTGAGTACACTAAGAATAATTAATTTTTACCGGAGCGAAAACAATGACAACCCAATTTTTTCAAACGCCGAAGAGATACAGAAAAGCACAAAGAAAGAAGACTTAATAATTACTGTCTGCGATGGAAATCCGGTATACTTGTATATTTATGATCGAAAAGGCTGGGTTTTAACTCCGGACAGAATGAATTACGACTCAGTTTTTGAATTAAAAAAAACAGGAGCCAAATGTTTAACCGGTGCTTTATCAATTATTAATACTCCTGAAAGAAAAATGAATTTAGATATTTTAAAAGAAAAATTTGGAAACTATAAAATTACTAAAGACTATTTTGAAATTTATTTATTAAATTAAAAATAAATAGATTTTCCTGAATTTTACCGCTAATTTATTTAATTATACTTTTTTAATACAAAACTGCAAAACCACAAATGTTTTGCAGTTTTTTTGTTTTATATACAATTACTTACATTGTTTAACACGTTTAAAATCGGTAAATTTAGGCAACTATAATCCGCCACGGCGGACACAAAGAGCGTGGATTTTTAAATTTATTATAGTCCATAAGATTTATAAGAATCAAGTACTTATAAGGGGCTGTAGCTCAGTTGGTAGAGCACTTCGTTCGCAACGAAGGGGTCGCAGGTTCGAATCCTGTTAGCTCCACTCTCTTTTAATTCTGAATTATGAATTTAAAAAACAATAACTTCAGAGGTTTAAATAATTTTCTAATTTTATTAAATTCTTTGTGATCTCTGTGGCTTAGTGGTGAAAGAAAATTGAAAATATGCCAAATGAAAAAATAATACCTGTCAATATAGAAGATGAAATGAAGACATCTTATATTGACTACTCGATGTCAGTAATTGTTGCACGTGCTTTGCCGGATGTAAGGGACGGGTTAAAGCCGGTTCACAGACGCGTTCTTTACGGTATGAACGAGCTCGGGCTTGCTTCTAACAGAACCTATAAAAAATCCGCGCGTATTGTCGGAGAAGTACTCGGAAAATACCATCCGCACGGTGATTTAGCAGTTTACTATACAATGGTCCGCATGGTTCAGGATTTTTCACTCCGTTATCCGCTGGTAGACGGACAGGGAAACTTCGGCTCGATAGACGGCGACTCCCCTGCTGCAATGCGTTACACGGAAGCAAGGCTTGCAAAGATTTCAGAAACAATTTTGACAGACCTTGAAAAAGATACCGTTAATTTTGTTCCGAATTTCGATGATACTTTAAAAGAGCCGACAGTTATGCCTTCCCTGATGCCTAATCTTCTGGTTAACGGTTCAAATGGTATTGCAGTCGGTATGGCAACGAATATTCCCCCTCATAATTTATGCGAAATAGTCGACGGTATAATTTTTCTTATTAAAAATCCCGATGCCGATATAAAAAAATTAATGAAATTTGTAACAGCTCCCGACTTCCCGACAGGCGGAATAATTTACGGATATGACCCGGTCAGGGAAGCTTATGAAACTGGAAGAGGAAAACTGATTTTAAGAGCACAGGCTTCAATTGAATCCGAAAAAGGCGGCAAACAAAATATAATCGTAACTGAACTGCCGTACCAGGTCAATAAAGCATCTCTTATCGAGACAATTGTACAGCTTGTAAGGGATAAGAAAATCGAAGATATAGCATCAATAAATGATGAAAGCGACAGGGACGGAATGCGTATTGTAATAGGATTGAAACGCGACGGGAATCCTCACGTGGTGCTGAATAACCTGTTCAAGCATACGCAGATGCAGACTACTTTCGGAATTATAATGCTTGCGCTTGTCGAAGGCATTCCGAGGGTACTGACTCTAAAGCAAATGATGCAGTATTTTATCAATCACAGAATCGAAGTGATTATAAGGCGCTCCAAGTTTGACCTTGCGGCAGCAGAAAAAAGAGCACACATATTAGAAGGATACATTATAGCTTTAGACAATATAGATGAAATCATAAAACTCATCAAGAAGTCGAAAGACGCCGCTACTGCTAAAGAAGGATTGATGAAAAAGTTCAAGCTTTCCGATGTGCAGGCACAGGCAATACTCGAGATGAGACTTCAGAGATTAACAGGGCTGGAAAGAAAGAAAATAGAAGAGGAATACAAGGAAATATTAAAAACCATAGAAAGACTGAAAAGAATACTTGCAAGCGATTCGCTGAGGAAAGAAATAATCAGCGATGAACTGAAAGCATTAAAAGAAAAATTCGGAGACGAAAGAAGGACACACATAATACAGGATGTCAAGAAAATGTCCGACGATGAAATGATGAAAGAGCTTGTAAAGGAAGAAGATGTCGTAATAACAATATCGAACAAAGGATTCATAAAAAGAATCCCTGTCACTTCATACAAAGCTCAGGGCAGAGGCGGAAAAGGAATTACTGCGGCATCGACAGGAAGCCAGGATGATGATTTCATCGAACACATGTTCATCGGTTCTACACACCAGTATATCATGTTTTTCACGGATGTAGGAAAATGTTACTGGCTGAAAGTATATGATATACCTGAAGGAACAAGGGCTTCGAGGGGTAAATCTATTCTTAACCTTATAGAAAAAGAAAAGGAAGAAAGCATTTCTTCGTTCGTAATGGTTAAGGATTTTAATGCGGAATTGTATGTTACAATGGTAACAAAACTCGGTGTGATTAAAAAAACAAAACTTGACAGCTATTCGAATATAAGAAGAAACGGAATAAATGCGATCAATATCAACAAAGGCGATTTACTTGTTGACGTGAAGCTCACAAACGGCTCGCAGGAGCTCGTTATAGGCACGCATAGCGGCCAGGCAATAAGATTTAACGAATCACAGGTAAGAGATATGGGCAGAACCGCAACAGGTGTCAGGGCTGTTAAATTAGGCAAGGGTGATTTCGTAATCGGACTCGTTGCTGTAATAAGGCCAAGTGCTACCATTCTCGTTGTAACTGATAAGGGATTTGGCAAGAGAAGCGAGCTTGCGGATTACAGGGTAACGAACAGAGGCGGTAAAGGTGTTATTACGGTTAAAACGACTGATAAAGTCGGTAAACTGATTTCGATTAAAGAAGTTACCGATTCGGATGATTTGATGATTATTACATCTAAAGGTATTTTAATCAGGCAAAAGATGAAGGATATCCGTGTAATGGGAAGAAATTCACAGGGAGTCAAGGTAATCAGGCTTAGTGAGCACGACACGATATCTGCAGTTGCAAGAATTGTAGAAGATGACAAAGAAGAAAACCAGGAAAAATTGTTCTAAATGAATAATATAGAAAAACAAAATATTTACAATAATATTATTTCTTTTCTTAAAAGGTATAATGCAAAAAAAATTTCCGTTTTTGGATCTTACTTAAAAGATTTGGAAACTCCTCTTAGTGATATTGATATTTTAGTTGAGTTTTCAGATAAAATAAGTTTACTGCAAATTGTAAACATAGAACAAAATTTGTCTGATTTCATTGGAATCAAAGTAGATTTACTCACAAAATCATCAATTAGTCCTTATATTTTTAATAATATTAAAGATAGTATTAAAGTATTATACCAGTGAAAGAAAAAGATATTATATATGTTTATCATATAAGGGATTCAATCATTAAGATTATTGAATATAAAGAAGGAATAAGTGATTCTGAATTCAAGTAAAAAACAATTTATCAGGATGCAATTATAAGACAAATAGAAATAATCGGGGAAGCAGCTTCAAAACTTTCAACGGAAATTAAAAACAAATATCCGGATATACCCTGGAAGAATATTGTAGGAATGAGGAATAAATTGATTCATGATTATTTTGGTGTTGATATTGATGCTGTACTGGAAACTGTAAAAATTGATATTCCCTTTCTGAAGAAACAAATAGATTTTATTATTGAGAAATCTAATCCTTTGTTGGATTTTTCAAAATAATTTCAAAATAGTAAATAATTTAGTTATGAATTACATAGACCTCAGAAGCGATACAGTAACAAGACCGACACCCGCAATGCGCGAGGCAATGATGAAAGCGGAAGTCGGGGATGATGTTTTTGGTGAAGACCCCACAGTAAATAAGCTTCAGGAAAAATGCGCCGAAATTTCGGGAAAAGAAAAAACATTATATGTACCTTCAGGCTGCATGGCAAACCAGCTTGCAGTCAAATCCCACACTCAGCAGGGTGACGAAGTGATTTGCGAATCTGAATGCCATATATTTAATTACGAAACCGCGGCTCCTGCGGTTATTTCTAATGTTCAGATGATGACGGTAAAAGGCGAGAACGGTGTAATGCAGCTCGATGAAATAAAAAAATTCGTACGCACAAAAGAATATTATTTTCCCAGAACAAGATTAATATGCCTTGAAAACACGCATAACCGCGCGGGCGGTGTAATCCAGCCGATTGAAGTGATAAAGGAGATTTCGGAATTTGCACGGAAGAACGATATACGCATGCATATGGACGGAGCAAGGATTTACAATGCATCGGTTGAAACAGGAATAAGCGTAAAAGAGTATGCTTCTTATTTCGATTCAATCTCATTTTGTTTTTCAAAAGGACTCGGCGCCCCTGTTGGTTCGATATTATGCGGCACGGAGGAATTCATATCTATTGCGCACAGGTGGAGAAAGATAATCGGAGGAGGAATGAGGCAGGCAGGGATACTTGCTGCAGCAGCATTGTACGCTATAGAAAATAACGTCGGCAGGTTAAAAGAGGACCACAACAAAGCAAAATATTTTGCAAAAGAAATTTCAAGACTAAAAGAAATTGAAGTAAACTCCGATTTGGTTCATACCAACATTGTTATTTTTTCCAATTCAAAATATTCCAAGCAGGAATTAATTTCAAAGCTCAAAGAAAAAGGAGTGCTGATATCAGCCGGTAGTTTCGAAAACCTCAGGGCTGTATTTCATCTCGATGTTTCAATGGAAGAAACCGAGAAAGCCGTGAAACTATTTAACGAATTATTCTGATTTTATTATGAGAAGAATTCTATTTACTCCGTTTCTTACTCTGTCTCTAATCGTAATTATAACATTAAAAATATACCCGCAAAACAGCCAAAAAGTGGTTTGTATAACTGTTGATGATTTGCCGTTCGTAACAAAAAATTATATTAATAATGACAATACGGGTAAATACATTACAGATAAACTTTTAACGGCATTTAGAAAATATAAAGTTGTGACTTTAGGTTCGGTAAATTCGGGTAAACTTATCGTCAACGATATTGCAGATTCGAACAGGATTAAATTTTTAAATCAATGGCTGGATTCAGGAATGACACTGGGGAATCATACATTCGCGCATAAAAATTACAACAATCTTTTCTTTAGTGAATTTAAATACGACATTCTCGATGGTGAATTATACCTGAAAGATATACTTGCACAAAAAAACCTGAAGCTAAAATATTTCAGGCATCCGCATTTATACAGGGGTGATACCAGGGAAAAAGCAGATTCACTTCAGCATTTTCTCGATTCACTAGGCTATATTATTGCACCCGTTACGATTGATAATTCCGATTATGTTTTTTCGTGGGCTTACGAGAAAGCTCTTTCAGCTGAGAATGATTCTCTTGCAAAAAGAATTGGCGGGGATTATATCTCATATATGAGTGATGTACTTGATTATTATGAAAATCAATCAATTGCCATATTAGGCTACAACATTAAACAAATATTATTAACACATGCTGATATGCTTAATGCAGACTACATGGATAACCTGCTAAAAATGTTCAGTGATAAAGGTTATAGTTTCATATCCATCGAAGAAGCCCTAAAGGATAAATGTTATACCGAATGCAAAGATGAATTTTATAAAAAACCCGGCGGAATATCCTGGCTGCACAGATGGGCTTATACAATGGGTAAAAGAGGAGATTTCTACAAAGGCGAACCCGAAGTCCCGGAATACATAAACGAACTAATAAAATAGCCTTTTCAAATATTAAGTAAACACGGTCTTAATAACAACTTAATTAATATTCGGTTTTCTTTTAGTTTTTTTGGAACTTTTTTCATTGGTATCTTATTTTACTTTAAAAAAACTACAATGAAGAAAAACAAAATTATTCAACTCGCAATATTAATTATTTTTTCTTTCCTTATAATTAATAATACATATTCAACAGAGCCCGGTGACAAAGTAAGAGATTTTAAGGTTAAAAATTTCGACGGAAAGACTTACCAGTTGTCACATTTAAAAATTTATTCTGCAATAGTAATTATGTTTTGGTCGACAGATTGCCCGTACGTTCAGGCATACAACGACAGAATAAATACAATCGTGTCGGAATATCAGGCAAATAATGTTGCTTTCTGGGGTATTAACTCCATGAATTCCGAGAGTATAAGCAGGATTAAAGAACATTGTGATGAGAATAATTATATCTTTCCGATGTTAAAAGACAGGGATAATATTATTGCAAATTTATTCGGGGCAACCAAAACGCCAGAAGTATTTATTCTTGATAATAATATGGTTGTATTATATCACGGGCGAATTGATGATAATCAGGCTGCCGGTGAAGTGAAATCGAATGATTTGAGAAATGCTCTCGATGAATATTTAGCAGGCAGCGAAGTTACTAATAAAATTACAAAGCAGTTCGGCTGCAAAATTAATTAAAATATTTGATTGACATATTAACAATTAAAAAAATAAAATGAAGAACCAAAAATTTTTAATTCCCGTATTTTTTATATTATTTTCATTTATATTATCTGGAAATTTGTATTCAATTGAACCGGGTGATAAAGCAAAAGATTTTAAAGTAGTCAATTTTGACGGAAAAACATACCAGTTATCAGACCAAAAAGACGCTGCAGCAATCGTAATTATGTTCTGGTCAACCGAATGTCCTTTTGTTCAGGCATATAATGACAGAGTAGTTTCACTTGTAAATGCATACCAGTCTAAAAATGTTGTTTTCTGGGGAATCAATTCCAATAACACCGAAAGTATTGACAGGATTCAGGAGCATTATGCAGACAAGAAATACAATTTCCCGATGATAAAAGACAAGAATAACGCAATCGCAGACATGTTTGAAGCTACGAGAACGCCTGAAGTATTCGTACTGGACAAGAATCTTACCGTGCTGTATCACGGCAGGATTGATGACAGCAGAGTACCGGATGAAGTAAAATCCACTGATTTAAAAAATGCACTGGATGAGATTCTGTCGGGTAAAGAAGTTTCCGGTAAAATAACGAAACAGTTCGGGTGCACAATAAAAAGATAATAAAATAAAATTATCATATTGAAAAAAATATTTTTTATTCTGATACTGATATCAAATATATCGGTATCCCAGGAAATAGTCTCCATTAATAATGTAAATGACATAGCGAACATAAAAAATGAAAACAAGGGGAAAGTGTTTGCAATAAATTTCTGGGCAAGCTGGTGCAAGCCCTGCGTGAATGAGTTTCCCGCGCTAGTAAAGTTGAATAAAAATTACAAGGACAAGAATTTTAATTTAATATTTATTTCTCTCGATTTTAAGGAAGAAGTTGAAACAAAACTTCTTCCCTTTCTTAAAAGTAACGACGTAGATTATATATCATATTACCTCGATACAAACAGCCCGGAAGAAATAATGGATTATTTAGACAAGAAATGGGACGGGGGGATTCCGGCAACATTTATTTTTGATAAGTCAGGCAACCTTCAGAATTTTATACTCGGAGAGCGCAATTACGAATTTTTCGAAAAAGAAATTAAGAAACTGATTTAGATTATTTCTTTTTTCTTCTCTCACTCCATATTTTTTCAAGATATTTTTTAATTTTTTCTTCTTCACCTATATCAGTCGGAAAATAATATATTTTATCTTTCAGTTCTTCGGGAAGGTACTGCATATCCACAAAGTGATTATCGAATGAATGGGCGTATTTATATCCTTTATGATAACCGAGTTCTTTCATAAGCTTTGTCGGGGCATTTCTCAAATGCATCGGGACATCATATGCAGGCAAATCTTTTACATCACCGTTTGCATTTTCAATAGCCATATAGGATGCATTGCTTTTAGGACAACCTGCAAGATAAGTTGCTGCCTGTGAGAGTATTATTCTTGCTTCGGGCATGCCAATATAATTGACAGCAGTAAAAACATTTGTTGCAAGCGTAATTGCATAAGGGTCTGCATTGCCGATATCTTCAGATGCAAGTATAATCATTCTTCGTGCGACGAATTTCGGGTCTTCCCCGCCTTTAAGCATTCTGGCAAGCCAGTAAACAGCGGCATCGGGGTCGCTTCCCCTTATGCTTTTGATAAAAGCAGATATTATATTGTAATGTTCTTCCTGGTTCTTGTCGTACTTAATATAATTTGTCTGAAAGGCTTCCTTTAAAATTTCGTTTGTCAAAACAGATGTCCCGTCTTTATCTTTAATACAAAGCTTTAAGGAGAGTTCCAGACCGTTTAATAATCTTCTCCCGTCCCCGTTGGAAAGTTTTATGAGGAAATTCCTGTCTGGGATAAATATCTTTTCTTTATTCAGAGCTTCATCATTTGCTAAAGCATTATCGATAATCTTTTCGAAATCGGTTTTATTAAGCTCTTCAAGCACATAGACCCTGCATCTGGAAAGCAGAGGGGATATAACTTCAAAGGACGGATTCTCGGTAGTTGCACCTATTAAAATAAGCAGGCCTTTTTCTACGCTGTGAAGAAGTGAATCCTGCTGTGCCTTATTAAACCTGTGAATTTCATCTATAAACAAAATTGTTTTTTTCTGGTAGTACTTCAGATTTTTTTCTGCTTTTTCTATTGCGTCCCGTACATCCTTAACACCTGATGAAACCGCTGAAAGCTGTATGAAATCTGCTTTTACGGAATTTGCAATGATTAAAGAGAGGGTGGTTTTGCCAACTCCCGGAGGGCCCCAGAAAATCATAGATACAATATCGTTTTTTTCAATCATCAGCCTGATTGGCTTGCCCTGTCCCACCAGATGCTTCTGACCTGCAAAATCATCGAGAGTCGCAGGCCTCATTCTTTCGGCAAGAGGTGAGTCTATGCTGTCTTTTAAATCGAATAATTCGCTCATATACTTTTTAATGCTTCTAACAATCTTTTAATATCTGAAATTTTATGCATGGGAAAATTACCAATCCTGATCTGTGAGTCCTTAAAATCCCTGTATCCCCTGCTGATTACAAATCCTTTCTTTTTCATCTTACCGGCTATAACATCCGAACCATTATTAACATTAAATACCGGAGTTGTAAAAGAGCGCAAATTTTTGTCCTGCACAAACGGTCTGATTTCTTTCCCCGTTCCCAAACCACTATCAGGGAATGCATCGTACATCATTTCAGCTTTTACTATTGTCTCTTTCCTTATTTTTTCAATTCCTTTTTTATTCAGTAATTCACACACCTTGCCTAAAAGATATATACCCGGAATGTTGGGTGTTACGGCAGTCTGATTCTTTTCTGCGTTTTCTGCAAGAGAAATAAAATTGTGGAAACTCCCTATATTACAATTTCTTTCTTTCAGGTATTTTGTTTTTTCGATACATTTTTTTCTGATTATTATTACTCCGAGACCCGGGGGCATTCCGAATCCTTTTTGCACGGAAAAGAATGCACAGTCTATTTTTTTAAAATCGATTCTAACAAACGGTACCGAAGTGACAACATCTACAGCAACAATTTTACCGGGATTTTTTTCTTTTATCTTGTAAATATCCTGCATATTTAAAGCAACACCGGTACTCGTTTCGTTTTGTGTTAAACAAATCAGTTCACTATCGGCAGGAATTTTTATTTTATCAAAATCGAACCCTTCACCATATTTCGCTTTTATCAAATACGGTTTTTTCTTCAATTGTTCGGCAATATTATAAAATCTTTCCGCAAAATACCCGTTTACGAAATGACAGCTTTTTTTCTCAACAAGATTCTGAATTATTCTCTCCATTGCCTCTGTTGCCGAGCCGACATAGAATACATAAAAATCTTCGGGAATATTGAGCAGTTTCTTTAATTCTTTTTCAGTATGCTTATTAATATCCGTAAATTCCCTGCTCCTGTGAGATAAAGAAAATATTTTATTGTCAATCGCATCGATTAATATTTTCTTAATTTCCGGAAACAATTCCGTCGGACCAACCGTAAAATAGATCCTATTCATTTTCATCTCAGGAAAGATTAATAGTGTTTTTTATATATTGTCGAAGACCCGCCGTGGCGGGTACATTGCACATTTATAATTGAACATTGAATNNAGCGGGAGACGAGGTTCGAACTCGCGACGTCCAGCTTGGGAAGCTGGCATTCTACCACTGAATTACTCCCGCAGAATTATCTAAAATAATATTTCTTTATAAACTAAAAAAGGCAATCCAAAATAAATCAGATTGCCTTTATAAAAAGGGAAAATATAAATTATTTAACGACTACCATTTTCTTGGTTTCGACAAAGTTACCCGCCGTTAATCTGTAAAAATACATACCGCTTGCAAGATTTGTAGCATTGAAGTCGGTTTCATAATAGCCTGCAGTTACATATCCATCCTGAAGCACTTTAATAACCTGTCCGAGGTTATTAAACACTTCAATCTTTGCATTCGTATTCTTTGGTACATCAAATTTGATTTTAGTAACAGGGTTGAACGGATTCGGATAATTCTGATGCAAAGCAAACGAATTCGGAATATTAGTGCCTATCTGGGAAATTCCTACTGTACCGAACATCTGGAAATTATCCAGCATAACCACATATCCGTCAGAATTACTGCTTACATATCTAAAACCAATTCGTATATTTTGATGTGCAAATGCCGAAATATCATAAAATTGTGATGCAAAATCTCCATACAGTGAACCGGCCAGCCAAATTATCGAACCAAGATAATTTGTAAAGCTGGAAAGGTTTGAGTCAGTTGTACTTACCCAAATCTGAATACTATCACACCAAGAAGGAGAGCCGCCGCAAGCATCGAACGTAAAAAATCCGTCAGATGGAATATTATTGAATTTCTTTGTTATAAGCCATGCATCGCAGTTATCATTTGCGGTAGTATCTGTAAGTATTGAAGTACCCCAAGTTACATCAATTGCTTTTAATCCTTGAGAGCATCTGGAATGTCTGATCGGAGAGCAAGTAATATTAGGCAAACACAAACCACTGTCCCTGACCGTCCAGTTTGCAAATGGATATTTTTCAACGGGAACATTATTCTTTTTTATCCAACCCTGAGGTAGTGAAAATGAATCCAGACCTTCGAAATTCTCAGTGTAATAAAGAGCCTGGGCATTAGTTATAACGGGAATCAGTATAAATAAAAATAAAATAAATATAAGTTTTTTCATAATAGTAAAATATTTAGTTAATAAAATACTTTTCCATAATGTATTAAAACTTTAGTAATTTGTAAAGGTATTTTTGTATTATATAAAAATTATTACTTTTTATTGAATTTATAATTCTCAGGAACTTATTTAAAGCATACTGTAATAATTGAAAAGAATTCCGGGAATATTATTTTATNNAACAAATAGTTTAAAAGGATTTTTTTTAAATTATCAGACCTCCTTACAAACAGGAAAATATAGCCTTCCCATTTACAGGCAGTGCAATGATACTTTTTAAATCCGAAAAAACGCGGGATTTTATGAATCCAGGATTTCTGTAATAATCTTTCAAGGGAAGCCACTGATTTGCAGTTCGGGCATATATCCAAAATCGGATTTTTTCGGACAAAAATCCTGTAATCCAAAAAAAACAATCTGTGCCACTTCCTTTTGAAGAGTTTCTGCATTAACTAAAATATATAATTATTTTTTTAAAACATATGAAAAATTTTTAAGCATATGAATTTGATTTGCCTTGAACACCTCGAAAATATTTGCAAATTTTGTATATATGATAAAATCGTTAAAAGTTCATTGAATGGAAAGAGTTACAAAGCACCCCATTTTAAAAACAGACCTTAATAAAAAATCCGTAGATTTTTTCTTTAATGGCGGGAAACTTACAGGTTTCGAAAATGAACCTGTTTCTTCGGCACTTTTTGCCAATAATATAAAAGAATTTTCGATTCACGAGGTAGGTGACGCACCTCAGGGAATATTTTGTGCGAACGGACAATGTTCTCACTGCACCCTGATTATCAACGGAGTACCGTTAAAGTCCTGTATTACGCCTCTTAAAGAGGGAATGGATACAAGAACACTTATTCACACTCCGAAACTTCCGGAAGAAGATACGGAATTTTCCAATTTCGAGCT
>PMIW01000216.1 GCA_003158365.1 Ignavibacteriota bacterium
ATTCCAATTCTTTCAGAAAAATATTTAGAGGAAAAATAATAAATGCTTAAAATAAGCAGCAAGTTTAAAATTATCTGAGAAATGAAAATCAAAATATTCCTTGATTTAACATTATCAATTTTCAAAAACGGGTACAGATAATAAACATATGCAGGGGGCATAAATGCCGACGGGTAAGGTTTTACGAGCGGTTTATAATCCTGTTGTAGGGTATCATTCCTGAAATAAAAAAGAGAATACCCGTTGCCAGCTTGAAGATTTTTTACGATGTTTCCGAATTCCCAGTAATAATCTTTTTCAACATCACTATATATGAGCATAAATCCGATTCTTGCAATAAAACCAATTACAAGAATAATCAATAAAATATTTTTCTTTTGTATTTTCATTAATCTGAATAAGTATCAAAAAAAATCCACTTAAAGCAAAATTCACATTTGAGGTTTTCTTTCGTCAAAAGAGTGGCTTGTCAACCTGACAAATGTAGCATTTTTCTGATATTCACCGAGAGTTCTTGAATTCAGGTAGCTCATTGAAGACTGAAGGCCTTCACGGTATTCTTTTATCAGCTTTATTACATTTCCTTTATATGGTACAAGGGATTCTTCACCTTCGATGTAATTTTTATTTTCCTGTTTAACCGCAAAGGAAGCACTTCCGCAATATTTTTTCCAGCGCTGGTTATTATATTTTAGTACTTCTCCCGGAGCTTCTTCCGTACCGGCAAGAACGCGACCGAACATCACTGCATCACAGCCTAGCGCTATTGCTTTGCACATTGCACCAGGGTTGCTGATGCCTCCGTCAGCAATTATTTTTACATCACTTTTAGCATCACTTTTAGCAGTCAGAGCCCTTATAATTGCATCAACCTGTCCGATGCCGATACCAGATTTGACGGAAGTTGAGCACATCGCACCGTTGCCGATTCCGACTCTGATAGCATCTACATCCAGCCCGATTAAATATTTCGTGGTTTCATAACTTGCAACGTTACCGGCAATAATCTTCAGTTTGTATTCTTTTATTATTTTCGAAATTTTATTTATGAACTTCTCTATCATCTTCGAGCCGCCGTTTGCGATATCAACACAGAATATTTTGATACCTGCATCGGAGAGTTTTTGAATTCTTCTTATTTCGGTATCCTGGTTTATTCCGATTGCCGCAGCTTTATATTCGCTTATTAAAAGGCCATTATCTGTAAATNNTCAGTAAATTCATCGATTTGTTCCTCTGTAGAATTGAACCTGTGAATTATACCCAGGCATTTCAATTCCGACAAAGATTTTGCCATTCTCCCTCCGCAAACGGTATTCATAGGGGATGCGATGATGGGCACCGATAATTTTAATCCGAGGAAATCAACCGATGCATCGCAATCAGAACGGTGTTTTAATTCCGATATCTGGTCCGGAAGTATCGAAATATCATCATAAGTAAAAGAATAATCCTGTGTAATATTTTCGTAGGACATATATTATATATTAATTTTTATAAAAAAGAATACAAAAAAGCATCACGGCTTAAAAAAGCCGTGATAATATCTTAAAACCAATTTAACCAATAAGAATTCAATTCTCAATTTACCGAAATTGCCTGTGTAACTTTCTTTGCGGCATCTTCGAGTGTGGTTGCGGATATTAAATTCAAGCCCGAATCATCCAGAATCTTCTTTGCTTCTTCGGCATTAGTACCCTGGAGCCTGACAACGACAGGAACGGGAATATTCAGATTTCTCGAAGCCTGAACTACACCTGTTGCAACCCTGTCACATCGGACAATTCCGCCGAATATATTAATTAAAATTGCCTTTACATTTTTATCGGACAGAATAATTTTAAAACCGTTCTCCACCGTTTCAGCTGAAGCAGTTCCTCCCACATCGAGGAAATTTGCAGGTTCTCCGCCGGCAAGTTTAATCAAATCCATCGTAGCCATCGCAAGACCCGCGCCGTTAACCATACAGCCGACGTTTCCATCAAGCTTTATATAATTAAGGTTTGATTTTGAGGCTTCAACTTCCAGCGCATCTTCTTCTGTCAGATCCCGCATGGCAAGATATTCGGGATATTTTTCGACTGCGTTATCGTCGAGATTTATTTTTGCATCGAGTGCAAGAATCCTGTCGTCATTCGTTATGATAAGCGGGTTGATTTCAAGAAGTGACGCATCGATTCCTTCATAGGCTTTATAGAGTTTATTAATGAATTTCAGAAAATCTTTATATGCATTACCTTCAAGCTTAAGTCCCGTTGCAAGTTCACGCGCCTGGTACGACTGGATTCCGAGAGCCGGTTCAATCCATACTTTAATAATTTTTTCAGGAGTTTCGGCGGCAACTTTCTCAATTTCAACACCACCTTCGGTGGAAGCCATAATAACATTCTTTGAATTCTGCCTGTCGAGAAGGATACCGAGATAAAGTTCTTTCTTGTAATCGAGTCCTTCTGCGATATACAACGTCCTGATTTCTTTGCCTTCTTTTCCCGACTGGTGGGTCACGAGAATATTGCCGAGAATTTTTGATGCATATTCCTTAGCTTTTTCTACATTATCACCGAAAAATTTTACACCACCTTCGACTATGACTTCATCACGGTTTAATTTATTATAAACAATTCCTTTACCTCTTCCGCCTGCATGAATCTGGGATTTAACAACGAACTGTGTTGCACCATTTGTTTTCAAATAGTTGATAGCATAATCAAATTCACCGATAGAAGTAATCGGTACACCATCCTGCACACCGACGCCGAATTTTTTCAGAATTGCCTTTGCCTGAAATTCATGGATTTTCATTTATAATATGATTTAATTTATTAAAAATTATTTTTTATCGGACTCTATTATTTCAAATTGCAGAGTCGAATCTATTGATTTCATCATTCTCTTAAGAGAGTCAATATTAGCCTGATTTAAAGACGAATCAATTTTATTCAGATTCTCATCTATAGTCCTGTCAATTTTTTCATTAACTTTTTTCTCTACTTTTTCGGATATTTTATTACAGCTAAGCACACCTATTAATATTGCAAGAGATAAAATAAGTTTTATTGAATTCATTTATTCAA
Source organism: Ignavibacteriota bacterium (assembly GCA_003158365.1). Lineage (GTDB taxonomy): Bacteria > Bacteroidota > Ignavibacteria > Tepidaquicellales > Tepidaquicellaceae > FEN-1279. The sequence goes on from PMIW01000216.1 coordinate 3,075, forward strand.
CTATTTAATTTTTTTTACAACGGTTTTTGCCTGCATAAAGAGCCCGAGATAATCCCTTCCCCCTGCTTTTGAATCCGTACCGCTCATATTGAATCCGCCGAACGGCTGTGCTCCCACGAGTGCGCCGGTGCATTTCCTGTTGAAATAAAGATTGCCGACGTGGAATTCATTAGCTGCTCTTTCGAGTTTCTTGGAATTCTTTGTGTAAACCGCTCCCGTAAGTCCGTATATAGTATTGTTTGCAATCATCAGTGATTCGTCGAAGTCTTTGGATTTAATTACAGCAAGCACAGGTCCGAAAATTTCTTCCTGTGAAATTGTATCCATAGGTTTTACATCTTTGATAACTGTCGGCTGAATAAAATGCCCGGGTTTATCGAGTGCTTTTCCGCCCGCAATAATTTTTCCGCCTTCTTCAACAGCTTTGTCGATATACATCAATATTTTTTCTTTAGAGGATGAATTGATGACAGGTCCCAAATTCGGGAATAAATATGCTTCATCGACTTTAAGAGTTTTTGTTTTAACTGCGAGCAGGTCGCAGAATTTATCATAAAATTTTTCATCTACAATAACTCTCGAGCAGGCAGAACATTTCTGACCCTGGAATCCGAATGCCGCAGCTATTACACCATTTGCAGCATCTTCTATATCATATATTTCTTTATCGATTACCATTGTATCTTTTCCGCCCATTTCTGCAATAACTCTTTTTATCCAGATTTGTGCGGGTTGTTTTTTAGCAGCGAGTTCATTTATTCTCAAGCCGACTTCCATAGAGCCTGTAAAAGATATATATCTTGTTAAATGATGTTCAACGAGCACGTCACCAATACTTCCGCCGCCGCCAGTTACGAAATTAATGACACCTGCGGGTAATTTTACTTCATCCATTAAATCAACAAACATCTGCGCAATGGCAGGGGAGTCGCTGGATGGTTTCAGTATAATTGTGTTACCGCAAACGATTGATGCTGTAGACATTCCGACTAAAATTGCAAGCGGAAAATTCCAAGGAGGAATAACTATACCAACGCCAAGCGGTATATATTCCAGATAATTTTTCTCTCCGGGAATTTTTACAATCGGCTGTTCGGTGCTGTAGCGGAGAATTTCACGGGCATAGAATTCCATAAAGTCAATTGCTTCGGCAGTATCTGCATCAGCTTCAACCCAGTTCTTGCCTTCTTCATACACCATCATAGCGGAAAATTCGTGTTTGCGCTTTTTCATTATTTTCGCTGCTTTCAGGAGATATTCGGCTCTTTTCTTTGCAGGAGTTTCCTTCCATTCATAAAATTTTGCGTGTGCTATTTCGATTGCTTTTATTGCAAGTGCGGCATCGGCTTTCTGAAAAGTACCTACAACTTCTTCAGGGCTTGATGGATTATATGATTTTAATTTATTATCTGTAAAAATTTTCTCATCTCCGATGCGGAGAGGGTATTCTTTTTTAAATCTTAAAGTTACTTCTAAGAGAGCTTTTTCAAAAGCTTTCCTGTTTTTTTTGTCTGTAAAATCAGTTAACGGTTCATTCTTGAATTTAGGCAGTTTCATAAAAAATTTTATTTTAATTTGTAAAATATTTAATTATTATTTCTCAATAAAGATATAATTTTGTTATGTAAATCGGGTCTTATCAATTTTATTCCGTTATTATCCCTCGAAGGATAGACCCTGTTTGTCAGAAAAATAATATAGATTTTCCTGTCCTTATCGCACCAGACGCTCGTGCCTGTATAGCCCGTATGTCCGAAGCAATTATCCGATATAGATTCGCCGCAGGGAATTCTGTAGCTCGTTGGTTCTGGTTTTGTATCCCAGCCGAGTGTACGGGTGTTGTAATACGATTTATATTCAATTCTTTGAGTAAATAAATCGATTGTAGTTTCTGAAAATAATCTTTCTTCTTTTAATCCGCGGGTATTTGGATTATAATATTTTCCCCTGTTCAGCATCATCTCCATAAATATATTTAAATCGCGAGCATTTGAGAACAAGCCTGCGTTACCCGAAATTCCGCCAAGAATTGCTGCAGATTCATCATGCACTTCGCCCTGCAATTGCCTGTTTCTCCAGTAGTTATCGTTTTCTGTCGGAACACAGTTTTCTTTCATTTCGGGAAGAAAACCAGTATTCTTCATTCCGAGCTTTTTAAATATTTCTTCCTGACAAAAATCATTTAAATTTTTTCCCGAGACTTTTTCAACTATCAGTCCAAGCAATATTGCATTAAGGTCGCTGTAGACAAATTTTGTTTCGGGATAATACTCAAGTGTTATGTTATAAATTGCATTTAAGACTTCTTCTTTTGTTTTATAGTACTTATAAAAAGGAATCCACGCTTTCAGTCCTGAATTATGCAAAAGAAGATTCTTTATACTTATACTGCCTTTCCCGTTATTATCAAACTCAGGTATATATTTTGTTACTTTATCATCAAGATTTATAAGCCCTTTCTCATACAAAACCATTATCGCAGATGTTGCTGCAATCACTTTTGTAACGGATGCCAGGTCAAATAAATAATGTTCATCAAGTATGGGAGAATTATCATCATAAGTAAGTTTTCCATATGATTTTTCATAAAGAACCCCAAACTGATTCCCGATTAAAAGCTGAGCACAGGGATAGTACTTTTGAGAAATTCCACTGTTTACAATTGAATCAACTTTGGAAAAATCGTAGGAATAAGCTAATCCGCATACTAAAAATAATATTAATAAAAATCTTCTAAACATCTGTAAAATATATTCATTTTAAAATATTACTTCAATTTAATTATAAATACAAAAAAAGGTTGTTACAAGCCACCGTAACAACCTTTAAAATCACTTTCAAAAGAGAGATGTTATTTTTTCCTTCTCCTCAATCCATAAACAAATGTCATTCCTACCAGTAAAACGATAGGAAGTTCCAAACCAAACAAACCGCATTTTTTACCGGATTTAACTGATGCAGTAAAATCCAAATCTTCTTTTAAATCTGCAACTGTTTTATTCCAGCTAACTTTCTGACCGTCTTTTTTGCCGTTTGTGGTAAGCACTTCACCTGGGAATGTGAATTCATAAACGAGTTTATAATCGCTCATTCCCATTTGCTTGGCATTAGAGGTATCCTGCAACAAGGTATATTTAAAGTCCATGCCGTCTTTTCCTTTAACCCAGCTTGTTTTTACTTTCGAGAAAGCTTTGGCATCAGAGAGTTTATTAAGGTCCTTAAATTTAACGTCTAATGTTACAGTGATAAGAGAATCTGTAGTTGTATTTTTTTCAATTTTAACATTACTTGGTTCAGTAGAAGAAGAAGTATAGTTTGCTTTTACTTTTTCATCCGTGAAACCAAAACCTGCGAGTTCATCGCCGGATACATTTGATGATTTTGTCCAGTATTTGATACTCATTGTACCGGAACCGTCTGAATTAAGGGTAGTTTTTTGTTCAAGATTAACACACCCGGAAAGATATAACCCAAATGCTAAAACTAATAAAATAGGAATAAATTTGAAGAATAGCTTCATTGGTTTTTCTCCTTTCGTTAAGGTTTTTTTTAATTTAGTTTATTATTGATAAAAAATCAATTTATAAAGATTATGGTTAAAATATATAACTAATTTAATTTCCGGCTTTTATAGTGGCAGTTAATTCAATATCCTCCATTAAATCTGCGACAGTAAAATTCCATAAAACTTTCCTTCCGTTGATATCACCGTTTGAAGAAAGAACTTCATTCGGAAAATCAAATTCATAAGTCAATTTATAATCTATCATTCCTAATTGTTTTGCATTTGCGGTATCCTGTAAAAGAGTATATTTGAAATTCATTCCATTATTTCCATTATCCCAGCTTGTCGTTATTTTATCGAATGCGATTGCATCAGTGATTTTATTTATATCGGAAAAATTAACATCGAGTGTAACTATATACAACGAATCAGAAGTTAAATCTTTTTCAATTTGAATATTTGTTGGTTCAGTGTACTTTGAAGAATAATTCACTCTTACTTTTCTGTTTGTAAATCCAAAACCTGCTAATTCATCACTTGTAACATTTGATGATTTTGTCCAGTATTTTATTTTCATTGTACCCGAACCATCGGAGTTTATTTTTGTTTTTTGGTCAAGGTTTACGCAACCTGATAAAGAAATACCTAAAATAATCAGAAACAGAATTGGAATAATTTTTAAGAAAGGGTTCATCAGAGTTTAAATTTGATTTTAAGGTTTATAAAATTACTTTTTAAAGCTCTAATAATCAATTAATAAAGAAATGCCATTTGGGAACAGATTATACAAACATTAAGGAAATGAGATGTCTATTCCTCAAAAATCGCAGAGAAAGAAAGCAGATACTACCTGCTCTCTTCACACTGCTAAAATCTTTCAGTTATTTTTTATTTTGTAGCTAAGTACTGGTATGTTCCGTCTCCGTTTATCTGAAGTTTTACCAATTTACAGGCATCTATACCCGTGAATGTAATGTGTCCGCCAACTGCATCGGTTATTTTCATATCGAACAGGCAGGACGAACCGTATTCTGCCGGTATGGTAACCGTTATAGTTGAACCGTTTTCGAATAAATTATTCGGTAAAATGTCATTTCCCCAGTTAGAGGTTTCTGATGGAGATACAAATACATCGACCAGAGTGACGCCGGTGTTATTTACGACATCATAAGATAATGCCTGGGCAGAAGAGTTCTTTACTGAAAACAAAGAAACGACTGCGATTAATACCAAAAGAAATAATAGTTTCCTATTCATTTTTTCTCCTTTTTTATTTTAATGGTTAGTTAATATGTACTTAATTAAACCAAATATTTATAAAATAATTCCAAAAAATTAATATTTGATAGATTAAAGTTCACTGAAAGGGAAGAGTTTACCTAAATATCTTTTGGTAATACTTGTATTATGGGTCTTGATAGGTTTTTTTGCAGCTTTAAATTTCGGATTATATCAGGATGTTGTATTACCATTATCGGCTTTAGCAGCGTTTTATGTACTATTTTTTAGTAAGAAAAAAGTAGTTTTATAAATTAGTTTATAAACTCACTATCCAAATTCAGTATTTTTGAAATACAGCTTTCTTCATTCTTTTTTTCAATTTTTTCATTGATTTGTTTTAACTACTTTCTACAATAATAAAATAAATAAATAGTTTTATGAAAAAGTTATTACCGGTTTTTTTTCTTCTCTATATTGTGAGCAGTGTTTCTGCTCAATCACTTATAGGAACATATGAGTTCCCTAACTATAATCCATATAATTATTTCTGGGGAATTACGGTTAAGAATGATACATTATGGGTAATGACTGATTATGATTTTTCTCCATCATACCCTTTTGCGATGCTTTATAAGGTTTCGAAAACAGGAGTAGTACTTGACAGCATGAATACGCCGTATAAATTCAATCACGGGCTTGCATGGGACGGTACAGGATTCTGGATTGCGCAGGATTTTATGTCGGCAGGTGCAATGCTTTATAAAATTAATTCATCCGGAGTTCAGGTCGACAGCATTTTACCGGGTTCTTATGCACAGGGTATAGGAGGAGTAGCAATTGACGGCAATAATATCTGGTTTGCTGTTTATTATCCTGATAACACTTCGTATCCATATGCATATGCTTACAAAATGAATCTTACAACTAAAACCCTTGTAGATACAATTCCGCTCAGGGGAAAGCAGGTACAGGGTATTGCTGTAAAAGGTGATACGATATTATATGTAACGGATAATTTTCAGAGCGATCCTGAAAGGATTTATGCTTACAGAAAAGCAATTGGAGATACACTATTTTCATTTCCTGTTCCGGATCCGGATGGAGATTGCGACCCGAGAGGTTTGCATTGGGACGGACAGTATTTATGGCTGATTGCCAACAGACCGGGTAACAATATAAATCAATACAGAGATTTGTATAAATATGCTTTGAACGGACTGGGAACACCTGTTATTTCGACATCATCGAATATAATTGATTTCGGAAATGTAAATATCGGCTCTACCGGAAATCAAAGTCTTATTGTAAATAATACCGGTACAGCAAAATTAATTATTACAGGAAAAAATATTACGAGTCCGAGATTTGGCATTTCGCCGAATAATGTGCCCGATACGATTAATCCCGGACAGAATAAAACTTATGCCATGTCTTTTACTCCGATTGTTTATGATACCATATCTGCAAATCTTCAAATTGCGAGCAATGATATGGCGACACCGGTTAAGACAGTATTATTAAAGGGGAAAGGTGTTTATACGGGTGCAAATATATCTCTATCTGATTCTACTTTTAATTACGCTTCAAGAAGAAACAATTCTTTGTGCGGATGGAATTTCAGGGTTACAAATACAGGTACTTCAACATTAACAATTAACAGTATAACATTTACTAATGTCGCGTTCAGGCTGGATACAGTAGGTTTAACTTTCCCGTTAAATATTAATGCTCAGGCGACGACAGGATTGAGAGTATGGTTCCACCCGACAGGCGGAAGCAGTTATCCCTGCACTGCAACTATAATATCTAATGCGATAAACGCTCCGACAAAAACGATTACTCTTTCAGGCAGTACCAATACAAATCCTACAACTCTTGGTGAAATTTACTGGCAGGGTTTGGTACTTGATAACCCATATACATCATACGATGATTATCAGACAATAAGTATAAAACAAATAAGTGATGTTAACGGAGACGGTGTAAACGATGTAATTATTGCATCGGGAAATTATCTTACTACCTGTTATAACGGGAATTCATCCGTTACAGCGGACAGCTTGTGGTCTTTTAATACAGGATATAATAACAATAATACAGGTTCAGTTACGTGGGAAGATGCATTGCAGATAAGAACTGACGTGGACGGGGACGGGATTCCTGATGTGGTGATAGGATGCGCCGGGGGAAATGAAATGGTTTATACGATATCAGGAAGAACGGGCAGACAGATTTGGGCATGGGGAGATTCTGTGAGTTATTCAGATGGAGATATTGAATCAATTAGAGCTGACAGGGATTATAACGGCGACGGAGTGAATGACGTTATTGTATCTGCAAGCGGAACAGGCTCCAATCCTCCCGGAAGGCATGCAATTGTATGCCTGAACGGCTTAACAGGGGCTCAAATTTATTATACTACACTTGGTACGGATTTTACAGGAGACATAGTTGCAACTCAGTTTGGCGGTGCAATCGGATTAGGGAGTAACGGCGGAGCATATTCGGTAAATGGATTTGATAATTTATTAGTACCAACGTGGACATATACAACGACAAGTAAACTCTGGAGTATAAAAGAAATTCCGACAATCGGGACAGATACAGTAAAAGAATTAATTGGAAATTACGGATTCAACGGAGATGTATTTTGTGTTACCGAGAATAATGGTGCGGTTAACTGGACAATGTCACTTGGTTCAAGCAATAACAGCAAGATTCAGCTTCTCGATGACCTTGATTCTAACGGTTATATTGATTTCACGATGTACGGACCGCAGGTTGCTTACAGGATTGACTCGAAAACTCATAATATTATATGGCAGAATCCGCTCGGAAGCTCTTATCTGAGAGGTGTGGATTTTCTGAGTGATGTTAACGGCGACGGGAAAAGGGATATAGTTGTTTCAACACAGCAGCCCGGACAGGTGAAAGTCTTAAACGGTGCGACAGGGGAATCCATGTTTACATATTCGTGGGGAACTACACTGACGCAAAGGGGCGACAGGTGTGCCGCACTGAACAGTATTGACGGGAATTCCACGACTGAGTTTATCGGGGGATGCAGAGACGGAAGAATAATTTGCTTTTCAGGGGGACCAAATTTACCTGTTGGAATTCATAATATTTCAGGTGTTGTTCCCGGAAAATTCAGTCTGGAGCAGAATTATCCGAACCCGTTTAACCCGACGACAAAGATAAAATTCGATATTCCAAAGGTCAATAATAGCGTTCAGAATATCAGTGTAACACTTAAAGTATTTGATGTAACAGGCAGAGAAATAAGTACGTTAGTCAACGGTAAGTTGCAAACAGGTTCGTATGAATATACTTTTGATGCAAAAGGATTAGCTTCGGGAGTTTATTTCTATAAACTCACTGCGGGAGACTTCAGTTCGGTAAAAAGATTGGTTTTGGTAAGATAAAAATAAAATTGATGAGGAAATATATAGCGATTGTCGGTCCAACTGCATCAGGAAAAACAAGTTTATCCATTGAACTGGCAAAAGCATTAAATACGGAAATTATATCTGCGGATTCAAGGCAAATTTATAAAGGCATACCGGTTTCTACTGCCACACCTTCTTTGGAGGAAAGGCAGGGGGTTACACATTATTTTTTGGAGGAACTTGAATTAGACCAGCATTATAATGCAGGTGATTACGGACGTGAAGCCCGTATAAAAGTTGAAGAAATTTTCAAAAAAGGGAAAATTCCGATTGTAGTCGGGGGCAGCGGATTATACCTTCAGGCATTAATGGATGGTTTTTTCGAGGAGAAAATAGGAAACAAAGAGATAAGACAGGAATTAGAATCTGAACTTGAAAAGTTTGGAAAAGAGCAAATGTACGATAAGTTAAAAAAGGTTGACCCCGAATCAGCAGACAGAATGGCACCTCATTATTTCAGGAGAGTATTAAGAGCATTAGAAGTATTTTATGCCTCGGGAAAGAAAATATCAGAATTGCAAAAGAAAAATCTTAAAGCTGATTTTGAGGCAATTCAATTCGGGATTCAGATGGAAAGGGGACATTTATATGAAAGGATTAACAAAAGAGTTGATTTAATGTTAGAATCGGGACTGATAAAAGAAATAGAGTTATTGAGGGATAAAGGTTACCATTATAAGACTCATAATTCGCTTAATACTGTAGGAATAAAAGAAGTATTCAACTATTTTGAAGGTGAGTATAGTATTGATGAGATGGCGCATTATATAAAACAGAATTCAAGAAGGTTTGCAAAGAGGCAGCTTACGTGGTTCAGGAAGGATGAACGGATTAACTGGATTGCCGGCAGTAATAAACTGAATGTAATTGTTGATGAAATTATTAAAAAATATAAAGAGGTTAGTAATTAGTAGTTGGCGGTTATTTTTTTTAATATTTAATTTTTAAAATTTCATATTTTATTGATTGATTTAGAAAAACTCTATTTAAAATACAAGCATCGGTATTCTTCCGATGACCCTGTTTGGTTTTTACATAATTTCAAAGAAGAAAAAGATATAGAAGTTCTCGGATTGATTGCATCGTGCTATGCATATGGTCAGATTGGTTTAATAAATAAATTCATAAGTGAATTTTTAAAAAGGATAAATAACAAACCTCATGAATTTATTGCAAATTTCGATTTAAGAAGAGACGGGAAAATTTTAGACGGGATGAATTACAGGTTCAACAATGATATGGATTTGAAGAACCTGATTGAAAATATAAAAGCAAATATTCTGGAATATGGTTCATTGTTGAATTTATTCCTGGAAAAATATTCAGATAAAGATGAAAATATTTTAAATGCATTGAGATTATTTTCTAATTCGCTGAGAAATATATTTCTGAAAAATCTGAAAGGGTATGATTACCTGATTCCCGATGTATCCAGGAATTCGACATGCAAGAGACTGAATCTTTTTTTAAGGTGGATGGTAAGAAAAGATGAAATAGATTTGGGAATATGGGGCAGGAAAGTTGACAAATCGAAACTATTAATGCCTGTAGATGTGCATGTATACAGGGTTTCCAGAAAGCTTAAATTAATTAAGAGAAATTCCTGCGACATGAAATTTGCAATAGAGCTTACCGATAAATTAAAAAAGTACGATGCATCAGACCCTGTGAAATATGATTTTGCCTTATGCCACGAAGATGTATAGAGAATGACAGATTAAATTTTAATTTTTAATGCAATACAATCATATAAAAAACTGCCTGCCTGATAATGGGAAGAACTTTTTTTAATTATTCTCCACTGACCATTTTCGAAAAATCCATTTGTTATTAATGATTCAACAAGTTTTGGTGAATTATCAAATG
>PMIW01000242.1 GCA_003158365.1 Ignavibacteriota bacterium
TTGCCTTATGTCACGAAGATGTATAGAGAATGACAGATTAAATTTTAATTTTTAATGCAATACAATCATATAAAAAACTGCCTGCCTGATAATGGGAAGAACTTTTTTTAATTATTCTCCACTGACCATTTTCGAAAAATCCATTTGTTATTAATGATTCAACAAGTTTTGGTGAATTATCAAATGAATCAATAATGTCTTTATTTTGCGCGAGAATTATTTGCTTGTTATTTGGTCCCGTAACAATTGTAACAGGTTCGATTATTAAATTTGAAAACTGCTGAACTTTTTGGGATACGGCAGATTCCATTGTCTCAAGCTGAATCATTCTTGCTCTTGAATCTGAACCCACAATATCTTTAGAGCTTATAACAAGGTCAAGAAGTAAATTCCTAATGCTGTTTAAATCTTTAATATCATTTATAGAATTTATTTTACCTTCAGAGTTTTGTATGGCCTTTGCTAAAAGAGAAATTTCTTTTAAATACTGATTTCTTTGATTATTAGGTACCAAATACATTATAATAATGTGAACAGGAAGTTCATCGTGTGCACCATAATTGATACCATTCTGGCTCCAGCCTACAGAACAAATTAAATCTTCGTCATACTGAACTCTTGCATGCGGACAAGCAAACCCTTTTCCTAAAGCTGTAATTGTATTTTTTTCTCTTGATAAGACCAGTCCTTCTACATCGGTATTTGCTGGGACGGAAGGTATAGCTTCAATAATATGGGATAACAATTGAAGTGAATCGAATTTATCGTCATCCGGTAATTCGATTAAACGGCCTTCCTGAAGAGCATCTAATAAACTATCCATAATTATTTATCTCCATATTTTTTAATAAACCAAATTTTTACAAAATGTGTAATAAAACTATATAAAATTAAAAAACAAATTATCCAAACCCAATAACTAAATGGTAAAGAAACAAAACCTAATGATTCTGCAAATGGTGAATAGGGCAACCATCCTGCAATTATCATTATTGTCAATGTAGTCAATGTCATAGGAACAGATGCCCTGCTACCAAAGAATGGAATTTTTCTGGTTCTGATAATATGTACTATAAGAGTTTGAGTTAACAATGATTCCACAAACCAACCAGTTTGAAAAAGTTTTTCCAAATAATCTTTTTGCAAATCTCCTATAAACGGATTTAAATAAACACTACATCCAAAGAATATCCACATTAGAGCGAAAGTTGCATAGTCAAAAATTGAACTTATAGGACCTATGTATATCATAAATCTTTTGATATTGTCAATATTCCATTTTAGCGGTTTTTCAATTACTTCTATATCCACATTATCGGTAGGAATTCCTGTTTGGGAGAAATCGTACAATAAATTATTAAGTAATATTTGAACTGGTTTCATAGGTAAAAATGGTAACAAATAACTTGCACCCAAAACACTAAACATATTTCCAAAATTCGAGCTTGCGCCCATTCTGATATATTTAATAATATTGGCGAAGACTTTTCTGCCTTCTTTTATACCGTCTTCAAGTACAAGTAAACTTTTTTCCAGAAGTACAATATCCGCCGACTCTTTTGCAACATCGACAGCAGAATCAACCGAGATTCCAACATCAGAGGCTCTTAATGATGGTGAATCATTTATTCCGTCACCCAGATAACCGACTACATGACCTGCTTTTCTTAATGATGTAATTACTTCTTCTTTTTGAACAGGGGAAAGTTTAGCAAATATATCATAATCCTGTATAATCTTGGTAAATTCTTCCGGTGAAAGTAACTTCAATTCATCCCCTGTTATTACTCTTTCTACTTCAAGCCCGACATCTTTACAAACTTTTTTTGTCACTAGTGAATTATCACCTGTCAGTATTTTAACCTTTACACCCGTATTTCTCAAACTGTCTATCGCTTCAGCAGCGGAATCTTTTGGCGGATCGAAAAAGGCGATGTATCCTAACAAAATTAAATCTTTTTCGTCGCTCACAGTAAATGAATCTTTGGTAGCAGGAAAATCTTTATATGCAATAGCCAGAACTCGATATCCATTATTGTTAAGTGTCTCTACCTCCTCATACAAATCATCTCTAATCATATTAATAAGAGGATATATCTCTTCTTCAACCTGATAATAATTACATGTATCAAATATTTCCTCAACAGCTCCCTTGCAAATTAAGACGTGTTCTCTTTCATATTCTACTATGACAGTCATTCTTCTTCTTTGAAAATCAAATGGCAATTCATCAACTAGATGACATCTTCCTTCGACATTAAGTTCGATATGGGATAATACAGCTCGGTCAATTAAGTTTTTTAATCCTGTCTGGTAAAAACTATTCAGATAAGCATATTGCATTACATCGTGACTTTCCTTACCTGTGATATCAACATGTTTTTCTAAAATAACCTTATCTTGTGTAAGTGTGCCTGTTTTATCGGTACACAGAATATCAATTGCTCCAAAATTTTGAATAGATGATAAGTGTTTTATAATTACTTTTTTCTTTGACATAGTCAAAGCACCTTTTGCAAGGTTTACAGTTACTATCATTGGCAACATTTCAGGAGTAAGCCCTACTGCAATAGAAAGTCCGAAAAGCAACGCCTCAATCCAATCTCCTTTTGAAATTCCAACAATCATAAATACTGAAAAAACCATCAACACCATAAAACGAATCATCAGCCATGTAAATGACTTAACACCAATATCAAAATTAGTCGCCGCTCTTTTATCCGTCAACTTTTCCGAAATAGAACCAAAATAAGTACTAATACCTGTATTAACTACTAATCCACGAGCTGTTCCGCTTAAAACATTGCTTCCCTGAAAACAAGCATTTTGAAGTTCGAATATAAATCCATTATAATCTAATTGTATTGCATCATGCTTCTTCTCAATTGGCATCGATTCACCGGTGAGTACGGATTGACTGACAAAAAAATCTTTTGATGAAATTAAACGAAGATCTGCCGGAATGATAGAACCGGCATGAAGTAAAACAATTTCACCCGGCACAATATTAGTCATTGGTATTTCAAGTTCCTTTCCGTTTCTTAAAACCGAAACATGTGACTGAACACGTTTACCGAGTGATTCAACTGCGTTTGACGATCTTCTGTCCAGCACATAAGACAACCCCACACTCAAAAGAACCATAAAGCTAACAATGATTGTGGATTTTATTTCACCAATTACGCCCGAAAGTATTGCAATTACTAACAACTGGATGACGAGTGGACTTTTGCATCGATTGAATATATCCATCCAAAAACCGATTTTTTTTGAATGTGCCAATTCATTGTTTCCGAATTTGTCTAATCGTTCTTCTGCATCTTCACTTGTCAGACCGTTCAGATTTACATTTAACCTGTTTAATGCTTCTTCTATACCAAGACTGCAAATGTCGATTAATTGTTTTTCATTTTCTGAAACACTGTGTGGAGTTTTTGCCGCTTTGGTGAATACCGATGGAGATATTTTTGAAAATATTGACCTTGCCATATTATTTCACCCATACAAATCTTATTATTTTAAAAAATACTTTTCAAGATAATAAATAATTAATCGGAAAAGATTGAATATCGTATTCGTTGGCACTTTACATAAATTTATAAATCTTAGAAAAGTACCACCGAATAATCAGCGAAAGGTTTCTAAGAAATGTCTATAAAAAACTTGAAATTTTTATGTTCAGCGCCCGGGTCGTCTGAATCGTTCATAGTATTAAAAATTTTATAGTACAAAAATAATTTTTAATCTTTGAAAACACAATGCATATAAAATATTTATTTTTTGATGCAAGGAAATATAATATCAATATAAATTAAAAAAGAATTTTAAATATGTTTAAAGAAAAATATTTTGTAAAATAAATTTAAATATAATTTTATTATTTGAAATTTATCATATTAATTTGCATATTAAATCACCTTTTATTCACAAAGAAAAATAAAACCAATGTAAAATTAGAATGATTTTATTCTATAAGGAGCTTTAACATGTTTGGAAAATTGATCCAACCCGAAATAGAGCAATTAATTAGTGCCAGAAACTGGGCGATGTTAAAGGAAATATTTTCCGATATGCACCCTTCAGAAGTTGCCGACATAATTGCAGATATACCTGAAAAAGACAGAGCAATAGTTTTCAGAATCCTTCCAAAAGAGATTTCGTACAAGACATTCGAATATCTTGAATTCGAAATTCAGGAATTACTACTGAAATCACTCGGGCACGAGGAGGTTTCCGTAATATTGAATGAGATGTCACCTGATGACAGAACGGAGTTACTTGAAGATTTACCGGGGCAGGTTGTAATGCAGTTAGTAAGGTTATTATCGCCCGAGGAAAGGTCTGTTGCCGTAAAATTGCTGGGATATCCTGAAGAAAGTGTAGGAAGAATTATGACACCCGATTTTATTTCAGTGAAATCGGACTGGAAGATTGAAAAAGTGCTTGAAATAGTTAGGGAGCGCGGTAAGGAAGTTGAGTATATTGATACCATTTTCGCAACAGATTCTGACGGTAGGATACTCGATGAAATAACAATTAAAGAAGTTTTGCTGGCAAAACCCGAGTCGATAGTTAAAGAAATAATGAATGATACATATGTAAGCTTAAAGGTGACCGATAACCAGGAACTTGCAGTTGAAATGTTCAAAGAATATGACTTATATGTTATTCCCGTAGTGAATGACGAGAATTATCTTGTAGGAATTGTAACTGCTGACGATGTCATCGACGTAATCGAAGAAGAAGCAACCGAAGATATACAGAAATTCGGAGGTATGGAAGCATTGGATGAACCATATATCACGGTACCCTTGCTTCAGATGGTAAAAAAACGTGCCGGCTGGCTCGTGTTTCTTTTTCTCGGGGAAATGTTAACTGCAACCGCTATGGGATTTTTCGAAAAAGAAATTGCAAAAGCAGTTGTGCTCGCCTTGTTTGTGCCTCTTATAATTTCCAGCGGAGGTAATTCGGGTTCACAAGCAGCAACATTAACCATTCGCGCGATGGCGCTTGGAGAGATAAAATTAAGGGACTGGTGGAGAGTAATGAAAAGGGAAGTCATTTCAGGTTTGCTGCTTGGAACAACACTTGGAGCTATAGGTTTTTTAAGAATATTTGCGTGGACATTGTTTACGAATATGTATGGCGAGCACTGGATGTTAATTGCATTTACAATTTTCTTTACTCTGATAGGAGTAGTAATGTGGGGGACTTTTTCGGGTTCGATGCTGCCGTTCATCCTTCGCAGGCTGGGTCTTGACCCTGCGACATCTTCAGCACCGTTTGTAGCAACGCTGGTTGACGTTTCCGGACTGATTATATACTTTTCGATTGCATCATTAATACTATCAGGTACACTATTGTAATAAAACAGCTGCTAATTATCAATTAATTAATAAACTTAAAACCTTCATTCCGTTTGGGTGAAGGTTTTTTTATATCATATTTGAATTCAAAATAATTGATAATTATAAATATATATCATAATAAATGATAAAATTATTTTAACCTCAAATACAATTCATTCATTACTAATTTAACTTGCATTTATTGAAATTATTTATTAGAATATATAAAATATCGGGAATCATATTACAATTAATTTTATAATTAAATAACATTTTAATTGTAAAATTTAAATTTTCAANNTTCAGAGCGGAACAACAAAAAACCTTACTTATATTTACAGCATAAGCAGCGGTAATGTTTTTATTTCAGGAGTTAACGGAACATTACTAAAGTCTGCAAACTCAGGTCTGTATGTCTGGAATCCGGTTGATCTAGGTACCTCTAATAACCTGAACAGTTTTATGCTTAAAAACACTATGAGCACAATTAATTATTACGTATTCGGAGATAATGGTTCAATATATTTATCATCAAATTCAGGCGGAAACTGGGTTGTGCAGAATGGCGGAGTAACAACTCATTTAAATTCAGGCTCTGTTGTAACAGGTGATACTGTATTTCAATATAAATATCTTATAGTCGGAACAGGGGGAACGATTATTTATAAATTATTAGTAGGCGGGATCGGAAATTGGATAAGTTTGAGCGGAGTCACTTCATCAGATTTAAAATCGGTTTATTTTATAGGAAAAGTAGGATGGATAGCGGGCGCTAACGGTACGATATTAAAAAGTGTAAATGCAGGAATGAACTGGACCATTCAGCCAACGGGGGTTTCAAGCACTTTGAATTCAGTTTATTTTTCGAATACTTCAAAAGGCACTGCTGTCGGTAACGGTGGAACAATATTAAGGACTACGAACGGAGGAACAAACTGGACACAGGTTACAAGCGGCACGATTCAAAATTTAAACCAGGTGGTTCCGGTAAGCAATTATGATACTTTAAATTTCTGGATAATCGGAAACAGCGGAATGGTATTAAAGTCATCAAATGCAGGTACAAACTGGACAGCAGATATTTTGGTACCAAATTATAGTTTTAATTCGGGTTATTATTTAAATAATGATTTATTCGTTGTCGGAGAAAGCGGAAAAATATTCAGAAGAACACTAGATACAGCATATCATAATTTAAATCAAAATTTATTAGAAGGAAATAATATCCGTTCTTTTTTTAATATATGGGGAGTATTCGATCAAAATATTAATGCTACAAATGCTCCCGGTTTTGAATGGCCAAAAGATTCAAATAAATTTGCAATATTCACAGCCGGATTAAATATTGCAGCAAAAGTAAACGGGTCAATTCGAATGTCATCTGGTTCTTACAAAGGTGAATATTTGCCGGGATATTGCGTGAACGGTGTATTCCAGACTAATATGAATTTTAAATATTATAAAGTGACCCGCGGTGATAACGCACAAACAAACTGGGACTGGGCTAACTGGGGTACAATGGTACCTTATGGTGCACCTTTTATTGATGTTAATAATAATGGTATATATGAACCGTTAATAGACACGCCCGGCGTTAGCAGAGCAAAAGAAACAATATTTATTTGCTTAACCGATGCAAACCCAAGTTCACACACTCCAACAGAGGGTTTTGGAGGCGGAACATTACCAATAGGAGATGAATTGCGCATGACAATCTGGGAATACGATGACCCCTTATTTTTGAAAAACGTGCAGTTTATTGGTTATGATTTTATAAATAAAAGTACAAATACCTGGAATGCAGTAAAAACGGGTATTTTCTGCGATGCTGATTTAGGTGATGTGAATGATGATTTTATCGGATGTGATACTGCATTACAGCTTGGCTATTGTTATAACGGAGATAATAATGATGCACTTTACGGTATTAATCCGCCGGCTGTCGGTATGACTTTACTTCGAAGTCCGTTGAACAGAAGTGTAACACCGAATGTCAGATTAAAAATGACTTCCTTTAACTATTCTATATGTGCGAGCTGTCCTTCTCCTGCGTGTGAGCAGGATGCAAATTCTCCTTTAGAAGCATATAAAATTCTTTCCGGATTTAAAAAAGATTCTACCTGCTGGCTTGACCCGACGCAGAATCCATATAGAAAAACTAAATATACATATTCAGGAGACCCTGAAACCAATGCAGGCTGGACCGAGGTGAAAGGAGGTATATGGAATTGCAATCACGATAGTTCAGGAGTATTCCATACAAACTACCCGGGTGACCGGAAATTTATTTTAAGTTCGGGAGCAGATAATTTTAATATTTTGCCGGGTGAATCCCAAAAATTTGTGATTGCACAACTAATTGCAAGAGGCACAAGTAATCTGAATTCTGTAACAAGACTGAAACAACTTTGCGATTCTGTCAGAATGTTTTATGAAGGAAATTTCCCGATTGGCATAAATCAAATAACAGGTTCTGTACCCGATAAATTTAATTTATTCCAGAATTATCCGAATCCGTTTAACCCGGTTACAAATATTAAATACCAAATAACAAAGAGTAGTTTAGTGACATTAAAGGTATATGATATACTTGGAAAGGAAGTAGAAACGCTTGTAAATGAATATCAGCAGGCAGGAATTTATGAAGCACAATTTCCAAACAGCTCATTAAACAATAGCCGTTTATCCAGCGGGATATATTTTTACAGGTTGACCGCAGGAGATTTTTCAGCAGTAAAAAGGATGGTTCTAGTAAAATAAAATTTAAATATAGAATTACAAATAAATTTCAAAAATAAAATATTTTTAATAAAATATATAATAAATTATTTAACACTTTTAAACAAATAACAAATGAAAAAATTCTGTTTAATCCTCATTTTTCTTTTTCTTTCTTCCTCTTGTGTTTTTTCACAGATACCTTATTATTATTATCTGATACCAAGCGGGACTGTGAATAATTTAAACTGTATTTATAATCTCGATAATACATTATATATAGCCGGTAATAGCGGAACTGTTTTAAAATCATCTAATACTGGAAATAACTGGTTGTTGTTTTCTTTAGGTACGATAAATAATTTATATGATATTTGTATGAATAGTATTTGGTATAACAGAAAATATTATATTGTCGGAGGTAATGGCACTATATATAGAAGCTCAGATTACGGAGCCAATTGGATATCAGAAATGACCGGAGTATCCAATAATTTGAATTCAGGTACAGTTCTGGTTTATTCCGGTGATACTATATGTATTGCTGTTGGTTCGGGTGGAATAATATTAAAGGAATATCCGAATTTAAACCGTTCCTTTTGGTTGCAAGTAATTTCCGGTACTACAAATAATTTAAAATCAATTTACTCTTCAGATTATTTATGCTGGGTTGCAGGTTCTAACGGTACTATATTACGTTCTTTAAGCGGAGGTTCAAACTGGTTGCCACAAAATTCAGGAACCAATAATAATTTGAATTCCGTATATTTTAAAAGTTATAGTTTGGGCTTTGTAGTTGGTGATAATGGAATAATTCTAAATACTACAAACGGAGGATACAATTGGACACAGCAATCAAGTGGTACAACTCAAAATCTAAATAAAATTTTTCCACTTGTACCGGATGATACAAGCCGTCTTTGCATTTTAGGCAATAATGCGGTTTTATTTTCTACTAACGGTGGAATAAATTGGACATTGGATAATAATGTCCCTTCAATTAATATTACATCGGGCTATTTTATTGAAGAAAGTGGTGATATGTTTATAACCGGTGAAAGCGGAAAGATATACAGGAGAAATCCCGATACAGTATATCATCCGAATAATGATATTCAATTAAAGGCAAATAAAATCAACTCTATTTTTACAAAATCAGGTGCCTTTAATCGAAATCTTATTTCAAACGGTCCCGGATTCGAGTGGCCGAAGGATTCNNTAAGGATGGCTGCATGTTCATACACAGGAGAATATAAACCCGGATATTGCACTAACGGTGAATTTCATTCAAATCTATATTTTAAAATTTATAAAGTCAGTAAAAGTGATAATGCTCAGACCAACTGGGACTGGGCTAACTGGGGGCAGATGGTTCCTTACGGTGCACCATATATAGATGTAAATCATAACGGAATATATGAACCGGCAATTGATACTCCCGGAGTTAAGAATGCAAAAGAAACTTTATTCTTATGCATGAGCGATGCTGACCCGGCATCTCACACAGAGACGGAAGGTTTTGGAGGCGGTTCTTTACCGCTCGGAGCAGAAGTACATATGACTGCATGGGCATATGATTCACCTTCTTTGCAAAATGTTCAGTTTATCAGTTATGAAATANNATAAATAAAAGTAATTATTACTGGAAATCCGCACAGATTGGATTATTCTGCGATCCTGATTTAGGTGATGGGAATGATGATTATATCGGATGTGATACAGCGCTTAAACTTGGTTATTGTTATAACTCAGATAATTTTGATAACTCATACGGATTTTCCCCGCCTGCAGTCGGAATGACATTGCTGAGAGGTTCAGTATTAAAAGGTATTACACAAAATATTAATTTGGGACTATCATCATTTACATATTGCACGAATCCTTCTACTCCCGGCCCTGTATGTGAGCAGGATCCAAATCCGGGTTTAGAAGGAGCTTTCTATTATTTATCGGGATTTAAAAGAGATTCGACATGTTTTATTGACCCTTCTGAAATCCCGTATAAAAAGACGAAAATATGTTATCCGGGGGACCTCGAAACTTTTCTCGGGTGGACGGAATTTTTAGGCTCTATAAAAAATTGCGGCGGTGATACGACTGGCATGCTATGGAGTCCAAATGATCCCGGTGACAGAAGATTTATTATGAGTTCCGGTTCAAAAGATTTGAGTGTTGATCCGGGGGATACGCAAAAATTTGCAATCGCGCAGCTTATTGCCAGGGGGTCAACTAATTTAATTTCAGTAACAGCTTTAAAAACCCTGACCGCACAGGTAAGGAGTTTTTACGAAATTAATTTCCCGATTGGCATAAAGCAAATATCAAGTAATGTACCGGATAAATTTAAGTTATTCCAGAATTATCCGAATCNNGAATCCGTTTAATCCGACTACTAAAATAAAATATCAAATATCAAAAAATAGCTTTGTTACACTGAAAGTATATGATATACTGGGAAGGGAAGTTGAAACACTGGTAAATGAGTTTCAGCAGGCAGGAACTTATGAAACACAATTTCCAGGCAGTTCGAAATTCAATTTAGCTTCAGGGATATATTTTTATAAACTAACTTCCGGAGATTTTTCAGCGGTAAAGAGAATGATATTTATAAAATAATATTAAATAAAAGACATATGAAAAATATATTGACAGTTCTTTTATTAGCAATTGCTTTAACTTCTTATTCCCAGGTTCCATACAAATATTATGAAGTGCAGAGCGGGACTAATAGTGATTTATATGATATTGCACAAGGAGATGTATATCACTATTACATCTGCGGTGCAAATGGGACTTTATTGTGGTTGAAAAATTTAGATTCTAATTGGATCACGGTTCAGACTAATACAAATTTAAATTATAATAGGGTATCAAAAAACTCGTCATCTACGGGTTTTAATAATTTAATATTAAGTAACAATGGTCTATTATTATTATCCTCAAATTCCGGATATAACTGGGTAGTACAAGGATGCGGATTTGCTAATAATCTAAACGATGGAATAGGATACTCAGATAAGTATATTTTAATCGGTGATAATGGATTAGTGATAAGAAAACTTTTTAATAATCCAAGTGATACTACGTGGCACTTAATTGAAAATGGAACTACCGGAAGTTTGAAATCCATAACATATTTTTTTCCTAATTATTGGATTGTTGGGGATAATGGTTTTATAAGGAAATCAACAAATAATGGTTATTCCTGGTATACAATGAATTCCGGAGTCCTTAATACTCTTAATTCTGTAAATTTTATTTCAAATGATACTGGATTTATAGTTGGAAACGGAGGATTGATTTTAAAATCGTATGATGGAGGTCTGAGCTGGACACAAAAAAATAGTGGAACAACTCAAAATCTGAATCGTATAGCAGGTTATTCAAATTCATTTTTGTATGTTGCAGGCAATAAAGTAATATTATACTCAACAAATAAAGGAGAAAACTGGATTATTGATACAACTGCACCAAAATACAATTTTTATGGATGTTGTTTTATTCCAAGTAGTTTTTATGGAAACAATCCTTATTTTGTTGGGGAAGGAGGTAGGATATATAAAAGAATGCTGGATTCCACTTTTCATCCAAATATAAACGTTCTGTTAAATGGTAATAATATCAATTCGAGTTTTATGAAAACCGGAATATTTGATAAAAAATATGATATATATAATAATTCACAATCAGGATTTGAATGGCCAAAAGGTTCAAATAAATATGCAATATATTCTTCAGGTCTTTGTATAAGTGCTTTTGTGAACAATAATTTAAGACAAGTTTCGGCTTCCTATAGTGGTGAATACAGTCCGGGATATTGTGAACACGGGATATATAAAACGGGTGATTTTTTTAAATATTTTAAAATCAGCAGGGGCGATAATGCGCAGAATAACTGGGACTGGGCGAACTGGGGTATGATGGTTCCTTACGGCGCCCCTTTTATAGATGTTAATCACAATGGAATTTATGAACCTGAAATAGACACACCCGGTGTTAGAAATGCTGTTCAAACAATTTTCTATTGCATGACTGATGCATATTCCGGAAATCATTCTGCAGGAGAAGGATTTGGAGGCGGTACCCTTCCGCTTGGTGCTGAAGTACATCTGACTGCCTGGGCATACGATTCACCGGGTTTACAGGATGTGCAGTTTATTAATTATGAAATCATAAATAAAAGTGACACTACTTGGAAACGTGTTAAAATTGGCACATTCAGTGACCCTGATTTGGGAGACCCAAGTGATGATTATATAGGGTGTGATACAAGTTTGAAATTGTCGTTTTGCTATAATGCCGGCAATAATGATGATGTTTATGGTTTAAATCCGCCGGCAATTGGATTTACTTTACTGACAAGTTCTGTAAACAAAAGTGCAGTTCCAAATAAAATATTGGGAATGACATCTTCAATTAGTCCGTATAAATATTTTACTAATTGTGAAGGTGAACTGGGCTGGTGGTCAAGTAAGGCAGCATACTTTACTCTTTCAGGATATAAAAACGATTCTACAAGCTGGGTTGATCCTACTTATACTCCGTATGCAAAAACAAAATACACTTATTCCGGTGACCCAGAAACAAATACAGGCTGGACAAGATTAAAAGGGAGTGTTGCGAATTGCAACCAAGATTCTACGGGAAATTTGTATGCACCTGTTGCTCCGGGAGATATGAAAATGATATTTGGCTCGGGTGCCGAAGACTTTAGCATTACACCCGGTGATACGCAGAAATTTGTAATTGCTCAGATGATTGCAAGAGGCACGAGCAATTTAAATTCAGTTACGGAGCTTAAAAATCTCTGCGAGCAGGTAAGAAATTTTTACGATATTAATTTTCCGTTTGTTATTAATCC
>PMIW01000231.1:0-6765 GCA_003158365.1 Ignavibacteriota bacterium
TTGGGAAGCAAATGAAAAAGGCGTTGTTTCAGCACCTCCTAAAGTCATAATAACCATAAAGAACCCCAATTTAATCTATCCAGGACAGGTATTAAGAGTCCCGGCTTTAACAAAAGACCTTGAAAAGTCAGCATTAGATAAAGCCAAACATTGGAGACATTGGCATCACAAGAAAGTCGTAAAAAAAGAAGAAGGAACTGATAAGNNAAGAAAGACGTAAAGAAAGACGTCAAAAAAGAAGAACCAAAAAAAGACGTTAAAAAAGAAGAACCAAAAAAGAAGTAAATAATATTTAATTCTTGGATTTCAAGAATTAAATATTAAAATAATAAAAGCCTTTATACTTATGTATAAAGGCTTTATTTTTTATAAATATCTGATTAATATAAAAAATATAAATTACGGAAAAGACAATTCAAATACAGAGTTCAGACCTTCTCAATCTGACAGGTGTGAACGAAGTAAATATAAACGAAATAAGAGAGCATTTCGACGCAACCATAGTAGTACGCGGTGAATCTGTCATTTTAAAAGGTGAAGAAAAAGAAATTCAGGTACTGGAAAAGATTTTCAAAGAGCTTGTTTTTCTTCAGAGCAGACAGGGGAACATAACGCGGAACGATATAAGGCTTGTGCTCGAGCTAACGGATAACAATGATTCCGAGAACTCCTTCAGAAATAACTTCGGCGTAAGCGTTTCAGATATTGACAATATTATTTTACATAAAAGAAACGATTACATAAAGCCGAAAACCGCGACACAAATCGAATATGTAAAAAAAGTAAAGGAGAACGATATAGTGTTCGCAATCGGGCCTGCTGGCACGGGTAAAACTTATCTTGCCGTAGCTTTTGCGGTAGCAGCGTTGAAAAGCAAGGTTATTGGAAAAATCGTACTGTCCAGACCTGCGGTGGAAGCGGGTGAAAGTCTCGGTTTCCTGCCAGGGGATTTATCTGAAAAAATCGACCCGTACTTAAAACCGCTTTATGATGCGCTTGAAGACATGATACCACTCGAGAAATTAAGAACTTACATTGAAAAAAAGACAATCGAAATAGTTCCGCTTGCATACATGCGCGGAAGAACCTTAAATAATTCCTTTGTAATACTTGACGAAGCCCAGAACGCCACAAATGTCCAGATGAAAATGTTTTTAACAAGATTAGGGCCAAATTCAAAAGCAATAATTACAGGCGATATAACACAGATTGACTTACCCGGAAAAGAACATTCGGGTCTGGTTCAGATTCAAAATATTTTAAAAGGAATTCCGGACATAGAATTTGTTTATTTTAATAAAAATGATGTTGTAAGGCACAGGCTTATAAAAAATATTATAGATGCCTATGAAAGATATAATGGAGTGTGAAATATAGTTTTTTTTAATAAATAATTTATTAGATTGATTTATTGCTTTACTTTCAATAAATTTACTTAAAGTGTAGTATTTTAAACTCTTATAAATTTTTAAATACAACAAATATGGCAGAAAAATCAGCATTTAAATCAATCAGTAAAACCTTTACTGAAAATGTTAAACAAATGACAGATGATGAAATTCAGGGAAAAATCCATACTGTTAAAGAAAACCATTCGGAATTAATTCAGATTAACACGTATATAGTAAAACAGCACTTAAAACAAATTGACCGTGAAGGTTCAATAGATGTATTAAGATCTGCATTACCTTCTTTTTTACTATTATTACTTTCTCTTGTAGTTGATGTGTCATATGTCCCGTTTTTGGGACGCGTTGCAAATAACTTTGCGTCATGGGCATTTCCGGGTTCATCACTGACGAATCAGGTTGTTGAACCAAAACAGTTTTGGTGGTTACCGTTTGCAGCTTACATTCTGTTTATTCTGTTTGCTTATTTATCGAACAGGAATCTGAAAAAACAAATCGCAACAAAAGGACCGGCTGAAGACATTATTTCAAGGATAATCGAAAGTTACAGCGGACTGGTTGACGCAATTGCAACTGCCCTGCCGTTACTGGGTGCTGCAATTCTTCTTATTTCAATCAAAGAAGGACCAACAATATTCTTAGGATTTTCAGTTCCTTTTGAAGTCAAATCGATTTTAATTCTGGCAATAGGAAAATTGTTCGGTTCGGTATTCGAAGTACAGGGATTACAGTTCCAGGCAATTACTGAAGAAATAAACAAATTCGAAACCGAATATGAATTTTATAACCAGAGCGCAAATCAGGACAGTTTGCTGGAAGGCCTGAAAGAAGCCAACAGAGAACTCATCACCAGTCTTGCAACAAGCGGCGGTATAAAGCAGATTTCAAAGGAAGAGGCAGAACAGATTCTCAACATCATTAAATTCTCACAGGGGGTTAATGACCAGTTCGTAAAGAGCATTGTCACACTTAAAAACACAGTTGCCGAACTCAGCAATATCAAAGTATTCGATCCGGAACTGGTAAAACAAATAAATACATCGCTAAACACGTTGACAAATGTAGCTTCCATAGTTCAGAAGACTACTGAATATTCTGCCACGTTAAAAACAAATA
Source organism: Ignavibacteriota bacterium (assembly GCA_003158365.1). Classification (GTDB taxonomy): domain Bacteria; phylum Bacteroidota; class Ignavibacteria; order Tepidaquicellales; family Tepidaquicellaceae; genus FEN-1279. Next base: position 2,526 of record PMIW01000231.1, read on the forward strand.
TGGACGCTATTCACAAAATCGGAGCGGAAATAAACAATATTAAATTACCTGACGAAAAAGTTCTTGGCGAGTTGCAAAAGACATCTCATTTGTTAATAGAAACTATTAATAATCTGAAAGATTCGAATGCACTAAAGAGCTTGGAAAATCTTGTTTACCTTGCAGGAAAACGTTAATTTTTTAAATTAATCTTTTTTCAACAATAAATTTTAAAAGGATATGAAAAAAGGCAGAGATGTAAAATTCATTATATATCAGGTATTATATATTTTCGTAATATGTGTTATAGCACTAAAAGGTGCTGACATTAACCTGGAAGAAGTACTTGACGCAAAACAAGTAGTCAAAAAGACATATGCAGATTCACTAAAAAAATATATCGACTCCATTCTTGCTCTTGGTCTGATACCAAGTATAAGTATTGATACAAACAAGATATTTACAGCTGAAGACATGGAAAAAGTAATGGCGGAACTTAACCAGCTTAAAAAAGACATACCGCCGCCCATAGTACAGCAGGAACAAATAAGGATAAAAACAGAAACAACAAAACCCGATATAAAGGAACCCGATAAAATTAAAAAAGCAACGGTACAGGGAGTTGAATTGACTCAGTATTCCCAGTCTTCATTGAAAAACCCGTATTCGGAGACTCTTGTTATTACGGCAGACGGCAAAACACTCGCCTCAATACCGCCGCAGCAAAGCGCGAAAATTTTATTGGGCGGTGAGAGTTCGGTAACATTCAGAGTTGGTGATGCAACCGATACCAAACCAACTAAACAAAAACAATCACCAAAAGTTGAAATTCAAAAAGTTTATGCGGGCGGAAGTCTGAGACAGGTTCAAAATTCCGTAGGATTCCGTGTAACAATCTTATCCAACAACCCCGGTGATTTAGATGTAAAAATAAGCGGACCTGTTTCAACAAAACAGGTTAGTCCGACTGTCTTTGATGTGACTTTGACATTACTCGGTTCACAAGCAGCATTCGATGCATGGACCAAAGGAAAAGATGAACCATATAAAGCGAGCTTCACCGTAAACATTAAGGATAAATATAATCCCAAGTTCTCAATTTCGCAAATTGGGGTATTTACTTTCGATAAATGGTAATAATACCATTATCAAAAAATAAATGATTATTACGTTAAAATAGATTGTTTATTAATTATCATTAATTTATAAAATAATGAAGAATAAAATTACAAAAGAAGTGGTAGTTGCTTTTACTATCATATTGTTTTTGGTATGTACTAATTTAAAGGCTCAGGTCGAATTGGATACCACATCGGTACCGCCAGTCGGGATAATGGTCGACACGACGACCACACCGCCTTTAATAATGAGTCCCATAGATACCGGTACTACCAAAATAGATACTACTATCGGTAATGTTATTACTACTACCAATAATGAACCGACAAAGTCTTACAAATATGTTTTCAAAGAAGACGAGAAGGACCCGACTTCATGGAGTCACTTCCGGATTGACGGTAAAACTGAAGATGACAAAAAATTCAGGGAAATTCAGACGATTCTTGGAATAGAACCTCCATTGGGAACTCTTACTCTCAGCATCAATTTAACGGATCCTAAACTCCAAATGATTACTATCGGAGATGAAAACGATCCGACTGCGAAAACATTTTCCGCATCACAGGTTCCGGATTCTATTTTATCATTTATGGTGCAATGGAGAGGAATCAATAAATACAATTTATCCAAAGTCGGATACAATTATGCATCGGTATTCATCGAAGCAGTCAAGAAAGTAAAATTTACAGAATTTTTATCACCTCCGAAAAGGGAAATCGAAATTGTAAATACAGTTGCATACATCAATCAGTATTTAAATTTCTTTGGAGGCGACCCGCTTGGTATTCCTATTAAAAGAGGATTTGGATTCTCATTCCATGCTGGTACACCATATTCAGGTCCATTAGAAACAGATTTAATAGGAGCAAGTTTCCATATGCTTGGTGCTTCCATTGGAGTCACGACACGCATCAAAGAACTTGTTCAAAAACGCTCTGCAGGTGCAACGAAAGATGAACAACAAAGTAAATTTGCAAATTATAACAATATATTTACTCCAAAACTCGGACTTGAAATAAATTATGTGGTTCCGTTTGGTAACTTCTTCCAGATTGGTTATTTTTCAACTATAGATACAGGTGATTACGACCCGCCGATACAGGTTAGAAGCAATGATACTTCTTCATATAAATACATGCCGAACAATGTATTGGTTAAGGGCGGATACGTCAACTGGGAATTCAGATATCCCATCAGGGTATTCAGATCAACAAGGTCGAAAATATATGTGGCAAAATATCTCGGTGAAGTTCACGCAGGATTTGTCGGAAGAGAATTAACCGTTGCAAGTTCCGTATTCGATGTGAGAATAAACGCAACATTCGGGAGCTCGAAACGAAACTTCCAGCTGCTGCTGGAGGCATATGTATCGAGCATTGGAGAAGGTTTCTCGCTCAGTGCATTTGCAATCGGACCATCAGTAAGGTTAACAAAATCACCTGACGGTTCACTGGGTGCGGTTACTATATTAGTAAACGCGAGGTTAAAGATCGGTGACTTCTTCGACGAATTTTACAAATAAAAATAATAATAATGAAAACCTTCTATTTAATTGTTTTTATCATTTTTGCTCTTGCAATACAAAACGTGACTTTTGCTCAGGATGAGGATTGCTGTGAAGAGGATGATAAATACGGAAAAGAAGGGGAGATTACAGATGCTGAATGGCAGCAGCAGATGGATGAATTAACTGCAAGAAAAAAGGGACTTGAAGAAAATTTAGCCAAGTATGCAAGGGATATCGAGGACCTGAAAGCAGCATTAAGTGAAAAAGTAAGTGAAGCTCACAATGCGGAAATTGACTTTTACGGAACAATAGGCATGAATAAAGCGGGTCTTGAAGATTTCAAGAGGCAGTTCAGTGAAACCGAAAAGAAAATTTTGAACAGGACAGGAACACCTGCAGATGCAAGAAAATATTACTTCAATGATATTGCAGCATCCAAAGCGAAATGCATACCGGAATTCTGGTCAAGATTCGTAATGATGAAACAGAAACTCGAGCAATGGGAAAAGGAAAGCCTTATTACCGTTAAAGAAGATAAATATACCGTCATAAAAGGTGATTGCCTGTGGAGAATTGCCGGGAAAGCAGATATATACAACAATCCGAAATACTGGCCGAAAATCTGGGAAGCAAACGAAGACGGTGTAATTTCAGCTCCGGCGCATACGCCGAAGAAAGTAACGAATCCGAACTTAATTTATCCGGGTCAGGTTCTGAGAATACAAAAACTGACAGATGAAGATTTGAAGAAGCTTGTGGATAACACATACATAATGAAAAATGTCAGGAAAATAAAAGAACTCGAAAAGGATAAGAAAGTTAATCAGAAGAAGAAAAAGAATAAGACAAAAGAAATAAAGAAAATAGATAAGACTAAAAAGAAAGTAACCGACGTGAAGAAAGATGTTAAGAAGGATATAAAGAAATAAATTCTTTTTCGAAAAGATTATAAAGCCCTTAAGAGAAATCTTAAGGGCTTTTTTTATTCTATGCTTTTCTGATTAATCTTGTTCCGAATGCGCCGTCGGTATTGTGTATATGAGGGTATAGTTCCATACAGCCGCTTGTTCCGACTACATCGGCGGGAAGATATTTTTTAGCATCGTCGATAAAATAATCACTGTGCAGTTCCAGAAATTTTCTGACTACATCTATGTTTTCATCATTTTCGATTGTGCAGGTACTGTAAATAAGCACACCGTTCGGCTTTACATATTCGGATGCTTTTTCGAGAAGTTCAAGCTGAAGAGTCTGCAGTTCATAAATATCTTTCGGTTCGCGTTTCCATTTTATATCTGGTTTTTTTGAAAGCACGCCAAGCCCCGAGCACGGCGCATCAACCAAAACTTTATCGACTTTCCCGACGATTTTAGTTTTCATCAAATCGGTTCTGGGATTGGCAAGGTCTTCGTGGAATGCAAGCACGTTGGACATTTCAAGACGCTCGAAAGTTTTTTTCATCGTCTCGACACGCGAGAGATATTTATCTATTGCAATTATTTTACATTTATTTTTAGCAAGCTCGGAGATGTGCGAGGATTTTCCTCCGGGTGCGGCGCATACATCGAGAATTAATTCGCCTTCTTTAGGCGCAACAAGATGCGAAACCATTCCCGCGCTTTCATCCTGAACAGT
>PMIW01000231.1:6809-19655 GCA_003158365.1 Ignavibacteriota bacterium
TAAAAATGGTCTTCTGTTATTTGCTTCACATAATTTTTGTGCATCATCGAAACCGAATCTCGTAATCCACCTTCTTACAATCCAGTTTGGGTGCGACTGAATGATTCCTAGATAATTTACCTCATCTATTTCCCTTGTAGGCCATACAAGCGCATCGAGAGTCCTGATTATTGTTCTGAGCAAGCCGTTTACAACACCTGCAAGTTTATCACCTCTTACTTTTTTTACAAACTCCACCGCTTCATTTACTGCGGCAGAATACGGGATTTTATTGAGGAATAAAATCTGGTATAGAGCCACACGCATAGAATTTTTAACATCGGAAAGGCATTTTTCGTACTGCCCCCTGTAAAATCCGTTCAGGAACCAGTCCAGCCTTCTCATCCATCTGACGACTCCGTGAGTAAGCTCGTTTAAAAGCGATTTATCAAAATCGTTCAGCAGGGAATTCCTGAATTCCGCATCTATGAGTTTTTCAAGGTAAGCATCTGAGCGCTCGCATCTTACCAGTATTTTCACGGCACAGGCCCGTGCATTCGAGTATATAGATTTATTCACGTCAATTACGCATTTATCTGATTCTGAAACGGATGGTATAACCTTCCTTAATTCCTGATTATCATTTTCCCTGCTTTCGGCAGGTTCTTTCACTTCTTTAGCTACAGGTTCATTCGGTAATTTTTCGTTTTTTTCGTTATTTTCCATATTTTAAAATACGGAAATAACATATTATAAAAAATGGAATAGAGAATCAGTAATTAGTAAATAATATTCGATAAATCCTTAACTTATTAGACAGAAGAAAAATTAAAACAGGAAGACTTTATAAGATTTCGACTGGGCATTCGTCTATGGAGTTAAAGAAGTGTTTTCCGTAGGATTTTGTGAGAATTCTGGGGTCGAGGACTGCGATTATTCCCGTATCAGTTTTATGCCGAATTAATCTTCCAATCCCCTGCCTGAATTTAAGGATAGCTTCGGGCAGTGAATAATCCATAAAACTATTCCCGCCGTTTAAATCAATATATTCGAGTTTTGCCTTTATAAGAGGATGGTCGGGAACGAGGAACGGAAGGCGTGTGATAATCAGGTTGCTTAGTGCTTCACCCGGAACATCAACGCCAAGCCAGAAACTATCGAGTCCGAGCAGAACAGAATTTGTATTATTCTTAAAACTGCTTAACAGGTTTCTTCTCGATGCGCCTTCGCCCTGCATAAACACTTCTATATTATCCGGTGCGAGTTCTGCACGAAGTTCGCTTCCTATTTGTCTAAGAAGAAATGAATTAGTGAATAATACGAGTGCTTTGCCTTCGGTCATTTTCACGAAATAGTTAATCCATTCTTTCAGCCTTATATTATAAATTGCATTATTTTCTTTTTGCGGCTCGGGAATATTTTTAGGTATATAGAGTTTTACCTGCCTGTAAAAATCGAACTGCGTAGGAAGCTGCACTTCGTCCGCGATTTCAGCGCCGAGCCGTTTTTTGAAATATCCGAATTCATTGCTTACAGTTAAAGTTGCGCTGGTCAGGATGCAGGAATTGTTTTCCCTGAAAATATTTTCACGGAAGAATTCCGAAATATCCACGGGAGAAACGCAAAGAGAAATATTTGCATCTTCTTTTTGCGAGGCAAGCTCGACCCAGTAAACATAATTTTTATCTTCGTCCTTCAACTCCAGAAAATCATCTATCATCCTGCCGAATTCGCCGAATCTTAAAATATAATCCTGAAGTTCGTTTTCCTGCAGGTCGTTACTGCAATATTGCCGAAGACCCCTAAGGCTCTTTAATAAATTATCAAGCTCGTCTTTTAAAGTATTTTTAATAATATTTTTATCGGTTACACGTAACGCAAGTTTCTTTTCATCCTTGTTCCTGTAATGGAAGAGTTCCCGTTTTATTTCCTGAAAGAAGTACTGGTTTATTTCAAGAAGATTCTGAACCTGCGGTAAGACGTGAAGAGAAGGAAACGACAAAAGGAATCCTTTTTTCCGCCTGTCGTTATACAATCTGTGAAGATGATACTTTATCATTTCGCGGGAAAGTGCAGGTACGACGTGCTCGGAAGCAACTGTTTCCAGTGTATGCGCTTCATCAAAAATCACAAAATCGTTTTTATATAAATAACCTTCCTCTCCAACGGCTTTTACTCCCGCAAAAAGAGTAAAGAATAAATGATGATTAACAATCACAACATCTGATTGCGATATATTATATTTGGCTTTCTGGTAAAAGCATTCGGTATCTTCGTGCCCGCCGCAGGTTTTATTCGTGCAGATTCCCCTTTCGGCGCAAACGCTGTTCCAGACATTCGGAACGACCTGAAATGTGATGTCGGAGAGCGTTCCGTCAATAGTATTTTTAGACCAGCTGTATAGCTTATCCAGTGTTTTTTGTTCATCGCTTTCGAAAAGAGAATTTGCATTATCGATTGCAACTCTTAATCTCTTCGGGCAGATGTAATTACTTTTTCCTTTAATCAGTGCGGCTTTAAATTCGAACGGAAGATTATCTCTCAGGAAAGGAATATCTTTTCCTATTAACTGTTCCTGAAGATTTATTGTATGCGTGGATATTATTGCTTTCTTTTTATTTTCTTTTGCGTAATAAATTGCGGGAACAAGATAAGCAAAACTTTTTCCGATACCTGTCGGAGCCTCGATTAATATATGCGACTTGCTTTCAAGCGAGTCATACACGCCGAGAGCCATATCCAGCTGGGATTTGCGGAATTCATAAGTTTCGAACTTTTGCGCAAGAATTCCATCTTCGGAGAAAAAATTTTTTATTTCATTTCTTATATCCATTGTTCAAGTTAAGCAAGATTTAGGAATTTTGAAGTGATAAAATTATCACTGATTACGCTGATTATGCAGACTATTTATAATTTGAACAATGTAAGAACAATTTATTCGTTCACGTTTTTTATGTTTTTTTCCACTGAATACAATACAAAATATTTGTAATTTGCGGTATGAAGAAACTCAGTCACGGGGAAATAAAAGTCAGCAGGAAAGAATTAACGGAAATTAATAATTACAAGCGGCATCCGATTTATGCTTTATGTGATAATATACGGAGCCTGTATAATGTCGGGGCGATTTTCAGGACATCAGACGGAGCATTTATAGAAAAACTTTACCTGACGGGCTATACGCCATATCCTCCGAGAAAAGAAATCGAAAAAGTTGCGCTCGGCTCCACGCTCAGCGTTCCTTTCGAGTATCATAAGGACCCGCTGGAAGTAATAAAGAAATTGAAATCCGAAGGAATTAAAATCTGCGTTGTTGAAATCACAGACGAGAAAAAACTGATATGGGATTTCAAGAAAACGGATTTCCCGATTTGCCTGGTAATAGGAAATGAAATTACGGGAGTATCGAAAGATATTATTGACCTTGCGGATTTTTCAGCTGAGATTCCGATGTACGGATTTAAGCAGTCGCTAAATGTATCGGTGGCGTACGGGATAGCAATCTATGAATTCCTGCGAATTTTAGTTACATAGTTATTAAGTTATTAAGTATATTGTGTTATTAAGTATATTCATTTATTTTATTAAATTATAAATTTATATAGCAGCATGTTATTGAAATATAATAAAATGAAGAAAATTAATTAATATACTTTTCAATTAATTTTTAACTTAATAACACAATAAACCTAATAACTTAATAACGAAAGAGATGAGACCAGAGACACAGAAGATAATACAAAATATAGGTATAGCAATAGGAATAGTTTTTGGCGGGCTGGGAATGCTGATAGGTATTGCAGCTTCACCCGTAGTCGGAGGCATATTATCATTATTTATTATAATAATCTTCGGTTCTTTTTTCGGGACTCAATATTTCAGGAAGAGAAGAAGAACGGAGCTTCTTGAAACGGGCATACAGGCAAATGGAAAGATAATAGAAATGTGGGATTCGGGAATCACCATAAACAACCAGCCGCAGATTGGGATGAAGATAGAGGTATATCCTCTGATAGGACAGCCTTTTACTTCCGAAGTTAATCTGGTAATCTCGAGACTGCAGACTTCTTATTATCAGCCCGGTGTGACCTGCATTGTGAGATACGACCCGAACAACACAAAAACAGTAGCAATAGAGAGTCTCGGCGGAGAAGCCGATAACAATGTAAATTCTTTCGATTACAACAGAAATTTTCAAAATCAAAATACTTCAACTGCATTCGGAAACCCTTATTTCCCCGGAATGAACGAGCAACAGATTGAGCAATGGCTGGTGAAAATGGACACGGAGGGAAAATGGATTGCTAAGACAGGAATTGAATGCAAAGCAATCATTAAGAAAAATGAATTTACAAATGTATATGTACAGGAAGTTAACACCGTGAATTTATTCGAGCTGGAAGTTCTTATCGAAGGAATGCATTCTTATACTGCAAAGTGTTTCGGGGTTATATCACCGACTTCGGCATCGAAATTTAATGTGGGAAATCAAATATGGGTTAAGTATGATCGCAACGATAAGAGCAAGGTTGCAATAAGTCATTCATAATTTTTAGTATTCTCTTTTAGTAACAAAATTTACAAGTTCGACAAGTGATGTTTTGGCATCGGATTCGGAAAAATCCTTAATCGCATCGAGTGCCTTCTTGCCGTATAAATCCGCTTTTCCGATAGCATAATCAATACCGCCGTATTCTTCCACGAAATAATAAACTGATTCGAATTTTTTAATGGACTCGCTTTTAATCATTTTCATAATTTCGGCGGATTTTTTCTTAGGAGAATTTTCAAGAGAATATATCAAAGGAAGCGTAAACTTTTTTTCTTTAACATCGTTACCGGTGGATTTGCCGAGAAGTTTTTTTCTCCCTATATAATCGAGAAGGTCATCGCGGAGCTGGAATGCTATTCCGAGATTCTCCCCGTAAACAGACATAGCCTCGATTTTCTCTCGGTCTTTTGTAGAGCTGAGTGCGCCGAGTTTGCAGCAGGTTTTTATTAGTGATGCTGTCTTATCGGAAATTACCTTAAAATAAGTTTCCTCGGTTGCATCGAAGTTGCGCGCTTTCTGGATTTGCAGGAGTTCGCCTTCGCTCATTCTTCTTACAGCTTCCGAAGTTGTAAGCAGAAATTCGAATTCGTTATTTTCGAGAGATATCAGCAAGCCTTTCGAAAGCAGGTAATCACCGATCAGGACTGCAGCTTTATTTTTCCATACGGCATTAATCGAAGCGAGTCCGCGCCGTTTTTTTGCATCATCTACAACATCATCGTGTATCAGAGTTGCGGTATGAAGAAGTTCAACGAGGTTCGCGGCAATGTAAGTTCTTTCCGTAATTTTTCCGCAGAGTTTAGCACTCAGCAAAACGAGTACAGGCCTGATTTTTTTGCCCTTTTGTTTAAGGATATATCTCGTAATCAAATCAATCAATGCGACTTTTGATTTGAGCGAGCCCGCAAAATATTTCTGAAATTCTTCAAGTTCAGAATCGATCGGCGATATTATCTCTTTTAAATTCATTTGTTTTTTTCGTTAATAATTTCAGCAACTTCCTCCGAACTTTTCTTTTGTGAATATTTGCAAATCAGAATACTTATTTCATATAATATTAAGAGCGGAATCGACAGTAAAATCTGGCTTGTTATGTCAGGTCCCGGAGTAACAATTCCGGCAACAAGCAGGATTATTATAATAGCATGCCGCCTGTATTTCCTCATAAAAGAAGGTTTTAAAATCCCGATTTTCGAAAGGAAGAAAGAAGCCATCGGTAATTCGAAAACCAGTCCTGAAGCCAGCACGAGTGAAATAACAAAACTTAAATACTCGTCTGCAGCTATTTTGTTTTCAATTAATTCCGAACCGAAAGTGGCGAAAAATCCGAGCGCTGCGGGAAGCAGAAGATAGTAAGAAAAGACAACTCCTGTAAGAAAACAAACAGTAGTAAAGAAGACTATGCTTGTAATGTATTTTCTTTCGTTTGGTTTCAGAGCAGGTTCAATAAATCTCCAGAACTGGTAAATAATATTCGGAACGCTTGCTACAACGCCGCCGATTAAAACCACTTCCATGTAAAGCAGAAACTGTCCGTAAGGCCTTAGATTTATAATTGTCAGCGGTGGAATGGTATTTTTAGCGGGGGCAAACATAATATTATTTATTATCCAATCGATAAAGAATGCCACTATGATACTGCCTATAACAATCCCTATTACCGATTTGATAATCCGCCATCTTAATTCTTCAAGATGCTCAAGGAATGACATTTCCTTTTCATCGTGTTCCATACATTGTAAACCTTGAGGTTAATTTTTTTACCTCTTCACGAACATCAGCTTTAACCTTTTCGTCGGCCGGGTTCATTACGATTTTATTTATAAGTTCCGCAATCAGTTCAAATTCAGGTTCTTTCATTCCCCTTGTAGTGAGTGCGGGAGTCCCAAGCCTTATACCGCTTGTAATCATCGGGCTTTTATCGTCAAACGGGACGCCGTTTTTATTACAGGTGATTCCGACGAGATCGAGAGCTTCCTGTGCGGCTTTGCCTGTAGTGTTTTTATTTCTAAGGTCAACGAGCATCAGATGATTATCGGTACCGCCTGAGATTATTTTATAATCGAGGGAAATAAGTTTTGAAGCAAAAGCCTTGGCATTACTGATTACCTGCTTTGCATAATCCGTGAATGAATCCTGAAGAGCTTCTTTAAAAGCGACAGCTTTGGCGCTAATCACGTGCATAAGCGGTCCGCCCTGCACTCCCGGCATTACCATTGAATCAACAAGCTCGCTCATCATTTTTATGCGTCCGGATTTCGGGGCTTTTGCTCCGAAAGGATTTTCATAATCCTTTCCGATTAAAATCATTCCGCCTCTGGGACCTCTTAAGGTTTTATGTGTAGTGGTAGCAACAACGTGGCAGTAAGGAAGCGGGTCATTAAGTAATTTTTTTGCAATCAGTCCCGCGGGATGTGCAATATCGGCGAAAAGAAACGCTCCGACCATGTCGGCTATTTCGCGGAATTTTTTATAATCTATATTTCTCGAATATGCGCTTGCACCGACAGTAATCATTTTCGGTTTTTCGGCTTTTGCAACATCTTCGACATTCTGATAATCTATAAAACCTGTATCGGGATGCACGCCGTATGCGACAAATTTATAAAGCTGTCCGGAAAAATTCACGGGTGAGCCGTGGGTCAGATGCCCGCCGTGAGAAAGATTCATTCCCATAACTTTATCTCCGGGTTTTATAAAAGACATATAGACTGCCATGTTTGCCTGGCTTCCCGAGTGGGGCTGTACGTTTGCATATTCGGCTCCGAACAGCTTTTTAGCCCTGTCCCTTGCGAGGTTTTCGGCAACGTCTACCCATTCGCATCCTCCGTAATATCTTTTTCCCGGATATCCTTCGGCATATTTATTTGTCAAAGTCGAGCCCTGTGCTTCCATTACTGCTTTGGAAACAAAATTTTCAGATGCAATCAGTTCAAGCTTATCCGCCTGACGATTGGTTTCATTTACAATTACATCAAATATTTCTTTATCTGTTTGTTCAAGTTTTGTATTCATGAGAATATATAATTTTTATTAATTACCCGGTTTCGGGAAATGTATTATATTTTATTTATTTTATCTATTCGCCGGCAGTGTCTTTCACCGCCTTCAAAATCCGTAGTTGAAAAGATATCCCAGTATTTTACGGCAGTCTCAAAATCAACAAAGTCGGAACCGAAGCAAATTACATTTGCATCGTTATGTTTTCTCGACATTACCGCCATATTTTCGTTTGTAGCATTGACTGCTCTTATACCTTTCACTTTATTTGCCGCTATGCTGACTCCAATACCGCTTCCGCAGACTGCTATGCCGTATTTTGATTCACCGCTTGCAACACTTTCGCCCACTTTTTTTGCAAAGTCGGGATAATCTACGCTTGCATCCGAGTCAGTACCGCAATCAAGAACTTTATTATTCTTTTTTTCCAGGTATTCTTTCAATCTTTTTTTCAGTTCAAATCCCCTGTGATCAGAACCTATCGATATAATCATATTCTTAAATTATTATATTTACCTGTCTTCGTCTTTAGGTCTTACAAACCACAACTCTCCGAAATTCAAACCTGCAGTAAATTTCAGATATTTCTCCTGAATAAGACCGTCTCCGGTTTTTCCCCTTATAGAATAGCTGATTCCCAAATCCACGGAATTATATGTTCCGAGCGGAATGGCGCATCCGACACTTAGTCCATACCTGTTTATTTTCTGGTCATTTACAGTAAAATAATCATTGTCATAAAAAGCGCCCATTCTGTAAGTAAGCCCTTCCCAAAAAGTTTTGTCTGATTTTGTAGATGGAGCAAATTCTACTCCAATACCGTATCTTGCAGAATTTATATAAGAAGTTTTTGACAGGTTACCGGGAATAAAATCACTCCACTGCTGATACAAAACATCACTTGATATTAAAAATTTCTTTCCGAATTTTTTTGTAATTCCGAATCCGAATGCCTGCGGAACCTGGGTGTTTGAGGTCGATGTTTTAACGGTATCATTCCCGATACTGGAAGCATATATTGCATCTTCATCTGAATTCAAATCAAGTTTTGACTGGTATAAAAATCCGACTGTAAAATCACCTGCTTTATCTGAATTAGTGATTTTATTAATATCGAATATCAGTCCGCCTTTAAAAAACGAGCCTGTAAGGTTATTTTCTTTACGGATATAAGTGTTCTGGTAAAGTTGATTACCAAAATCAAGGAATGACAGCTTTGTCTTATTTCCGAAAGCATAATTATATTCTGCCCCCAGAAAGATTCCTCCAAGCACTTTATATGTCAGTCCCAGATTGACCCTTGATATCCCTCCATTGCCTGCATATGTCTGACCGTAAGTCAAATCGGGAGTTGTTATTTGATTGTATATTTTGTAACTCGAACGAATCATGGAATTAAAGCCGATTGTAAGAGTCATACCTCTTTGGTTACTTAACGGTATACCGAGGTTAATACCATTCACGTTCCCGTCGGAAATCTTCGATTGTGAAAGCTGAAGAAACCCGTATTTGAACGACAATGAAATATCGGTAAATTTTAAATCTGCGCTTGAAGCGGGATTCAAATTATTTACATAGTCACCCATCAGGCTGATTCCCTGAATTCCCATTGCATCCGTTCTTGTACTCGAGAGATATTGCATATCCCCGAGACCAAAAGCAGTATATGGGGAGCCAAGCGGAAATTCATCCTGTGAATATGCACTGCAGGTAAATATTAAAAACAAGAATAGAAATTTGATTTCATTCTTAAGAAATGCTGTTGATATGATGTTATTTAGTATCATTATAAAAACCTACCTTCTGATTGAATACCGGATTTTAAATTTTGGTCTTTTGGAAACATCTGAATAATCTGGACCATAAAATACATACCTGTCAAGATTAGAAAACTCATAAATATTTTTCACGTGAAGTCCAAGGTTAGTTGCCTGGCCATAATTCCATTTCTGTGCAGCCTCTTTGAAATAAATGGAAAAAGTGTTCGAGTCAGTTTGAAGAGAGTAATATGAAATACCGTCGTCAGCTAAAGTGGCGGTGTCGGTAAGCATCCTCAGAGCAAGCCTGGTATCAATACCCTGCATATAAAATGTATTTGCCCAGTCAATTTTAAGTTCGAGTAATGCCTGGTTAATAATCACCCTGCCCGGAAGTTTGGATATATCAAATTTCAGAAAATCTTTTATGGCAATTCCGTTCTGTACAATAATCCTTCCGGGAATAGAATTAATCTGAGGTACATAATTTATCGAATTAAATTGGGAAGTGCTGAAATTCAAAGTATCGATTTTTCCCCCGGTAGGTTCCTGAACAATTGCAAGTACGAAAGGAACAAAATCCGTATTATTGGGCGAGTAAAAAGATTTTATAGTGGTCGAATTTGAATTGGATACCAGCACGATACCGTAATTTTTAGGTGTATAATTAGTATCTGTTGCGTGCTTTAACCAGTCGTGAACAGTCTGGTTATCGAGGGTAATCGGTATCACTGAAGTATCTGTTGGCGTTCCGGTATAAGTGCCCAACACAGTTGTCCCTATATCAGAATTATTAAAGACATCATATGTTACGGCAGTAAAGTCGTACGAATTCTGAAGCCTGTAAATATTAAATGAAGTCAGCCCGACTGAATCCTGAAAAAAGACTTTATTATACCGGAGGTATAATTTTGCCGATAATACTGTTGTTGTATCAAACCTTGGGTCAATGCTGCTGAATTTTAAAAGTGTTTTGGATTCATAATTCGAATATTTACCGATAAACATATTTTTCGAACCTGAAGTATTAATATACTTTATAAAATTGTTCGAATTTATTGGTATCGAATCGTGCTGAGAATCCAGTACCAGGGTACCGAGTGTATCGCTTGCAATATAACTTAAACCTTCATCACTCAGGTTATTCTGGCATCCGTTGATCAAAGGCAAGCATAAAAGTGCTAAAGCAAACAAAAAACTAACTGAAATTTTATTCAAATTTTCAAATTTTAGTTGCAAATAACAAATAATATAATATATTCTTTCTTAATATTCTAAATACTTTTTAATAAATTTTGAAGCTTCCAAAAGGTCTTTTACTACAAAATCTATTTTTAATTTTTCTTCCCTGCATTGCTGAAGGGCATCTTTACCATATCCTGTCAATACGAGTATTTTTTTTATTCCGGAATTTTCAGCGCATTTCATATCTGTATACGAATCACCTATTAAAAAAGATTTACGGAGGTCAATGCTATACCTGATTGCAGCCTTTAAGATTAAGCCGGGATTTGGTTTCCTGTTAAAACTATCCTTTGAATATTCCCTGACAATGCCTTCTTTATGAAACGGGCAGTAAAAAATATCCTCGACTAAAGATTCCGAATTATGTGTAAGGAGTTCTAAAAATCTGGAGTGAATTTCAAACAGTTTTTTTTCGGTCAGGAATCCGCGCGCAACGGCAGACTGATTTGTAATTACAATATTTAAAAAACCTAATTCTTTAAAAGTCTGAAGAGCTTTTTTCGCTCCTCTGATTAAAACAACCTGCTCGATTTTTGTTAAATAATCAACTTCCTTGTTAATCGTTCCGTCCCTGTCTAAAAAAATTGCTCTGTTCAATACTTTCTAAACCAATATATTTAATTTAAGAAGTTAATTTTTTGTAAAGATTCATATATTTTGCGGCAGATACTTTCCACGAGTAATCAAGTGCCATTCCGTTCCTGATAATATTATACCATTTCTGCTTATTCTTTCTGTAAATCGAAGTTGCACTTTTTATAGTGTTTAATAATTCCTTTGCATCGAATTTTTCAAACAAGAATCCCGTGCCGTCGTTTTTCTTATAATCGNNGGTTCATATTTGGAAGGCATTAGAATCATATCCGCTCCTGCTTCAATATGGTGTGCAAGGTTTTCGTCAAATGCTATCTGTACAATCAGCTTGTTCGGATATTTCTTCTTTGCGTTCAGCAGGAATTTCTGATAATTTTCATCACCCGTCCCTAATATTATCAACTGAATATCTTCCTTCATGAGTTCCGGAAGAATTTTCACCATCAAATCGAGCCCTTTTGATTCAACCAGCCTGGAAACCATTCCGATTAACGGTGTATTCTCTTTGTATTCAAGGTTGAACTTATGGAGCAATTCCCTTTTGTTTTCATATTTAAGAGGGATTTCCTGATAAGTATACCTGTATGTAATTATCTTATCAACATTCGGATTCCAGACATTATAATCAATTCCGTTCAGTATTCCGGAAATATCCCTTTTTCTTTTTTCAAGAACGTCTTCAAATCCCGAGCTCATGGTTTTATCTTTTCTTATCTCTTCAGCATACCTTTCACTGACAGTAGTAATTTTATCGGCATAATGCAAACCTGTTCTTAAAAAATTAAATCTTCCTTTCTGATATCCGCCAACTTCATTCCAGACTGAATCCGGCATTCCTGTCTTATCAAATGATGATTTCGGAAAATCACCCTGGTAAGCGAGGTTATGAACAGTAAGTACCGTTTTAATATCTTTAATATGCTGATTTTTCTGGTAAACTCTTTTCAGCATGGCAGGGATAAGAGCCGTCTGCCAGTCGTTGCAGTGAATTACATCGGGCGTCCATTGCAGGATTTCAAGAATTTCCAGTACACATTTGCTGAAGAATAAAAATCTTTCATCGTTATTTACAAAATCTTCTTTTGTTTTAATATTCTGATATATGCCTTTATTCTTGAAGTAATCCTGGTTTTCTACAAGATATATCTGAGCTTTCGTATTTTTTCCGTGAATAAATGAGGATTTAATGCTGAACTTGGTTGATTTTCCTGCAACATCCAGTTTTAAATCTTTTAATCTTTTAATTTCATGGATCTGGAGTCTTCTTTCGTCCAATTGCCCGTATTTCGGAGAAATGATTCTTACTTCATTTCCGAGGGAATTAAGAGCTTGCGGGAGTGAATTTGAAATATCGGCTAAACCACCAGTTTTGGAATAGGGGAAGACTTCACTGGTAACGAAGAGAACGTTATATCCTTTTGTCATCTAAGATAAAATTTTTCATAAATTTACAATTTTATCAAAAGATTTTCAATGTAAAAAGAATTCTTTGTAATGCTGTTTACCGTAATTTTACGGATTTATCTTTGATTTTACAATTATTTAACAGAAACTATATATTTATTTATGCTCTGCAATCAACTTATCTACCAATTCAGGTGTTCCTTCAGATGCTTTTTTTTCGATAAAGACAAGATTATCCATTGAATCATAGACAGCGGGCTTAACAGGGTCAATTATATATTTAACTGATGATGATTTGACATAATCGATTAATCC
>PMIW01000079.1 GCA_003158365.1 Ignavibacteriota bacterium
GTCTGAATCATAGGATATAAATATTCATCCGGATCTATTTCAAGAATTAAAAACTCATTTACTCTTTTTTCAAAATCCGATTTTATTGGAATAACCAAATCAAGATGTATTATTTCCGTATTTTCATTAAAATGAAAATCACTTAAATACGTTTCACCTAAATTATTGGCTTCCAGTATATGCTGAAGACCTTTTCTTCCTACTATGTCAGCATCTTCGGGATATGATGAGAAAATATTTCCAGATGAATCAACAAGCCTTGCACTCATATACTTATGTTTACTGCAAAGTGTTTTCAGCCATTGTTCAACATTATTTTTCAGAATTAAATCTGTATTTTTTTGTGAAAATAGCCTTAGGCTGTTTACCAAAATCTTATTTTCGGCAATTAATTGTCCGTCTAACAAACGCTCGGTTCTCCAGTTGGTAATTTGCTTTACTTTAAAATCAGATATGACTGATAAGTCCTTTTTTATGTCCGTTGTAATTGCTTTTTTTTGATAATTAAAATAATAAACAATTAAAAAAATGAAACCGAGAGTAATAGCAGAAAGAAGCAATGAAAACGTCAGTGGAAATTTCGTTTTGTATTTCGCTATAATATTTTTATTGGATGATGAAGGGAATTGTTCTTCAGCAGGCTGTATCATATGTCAGGGTTAATTTATTAAGCAAAAGATTCATAATAAATCATGTATTATTATCCTAAATTAGTAATTATATAAATAATAATATAGGGTATTATGAATTAAACATTTTGTTAATATCCAAACTGGATTATATCCATTACCCTGAAGTCTTCCGAAAACTCATATTCGGGGTTTTGATTTCTAAAGAACTCTTTATAAAAATTTGAAAAGTTTTCGAAGTTCGGAAACTGGGAAGCATAAGATGACAGTACATTCAGCTTAAAATCTATATCATTTGTAATATTTAACGAATAATTAGGCTTATTTGTACCGTAAAAATACATTTTCTCTACTTTATGTAAACCGTTTTTATGTGGATATATAAATTCGTTTTTTGCTGCAAATACCGAATCGAATGTGGCAACCGCAGTAATCCTGTGATCACGGTGGAAAAGATTTATGTTTGAAAAATCAAGGTTTGCAGGGTCAAAAGAAAATACCATTTCCGGTTTTAAAGCTTTTATAAGAAGTGTGAGTTTCTTTCTTAATGTTTCGGTATATTCAAGATAACCGTCACGGTTGCCAAGAAAGTATACTTTCTTTACGCCTATTTTTTTTGCTGCATCCAGTTGTTCCCCTCTCCGAATATCGATTCTCTCCTGCCTTGTTTTAACTTTTTTCTTGCAGCCGTTTTCTCCGTTTGTTGCAATTACATAATAGGCTTCATATCCCTGTTTAATTAAGTCCCTAACCGTTACAGGACAACCAAATTCAAGGTCATCGGGATGTGCACCAACGGCCATTATACATCTTTTATTTTCGTTATTATTCATCTTAAATTTTTATATATATTGAATTAATTTCTTAAGTTAACAACATCAAATTAATTTAAAAAGTCCCTTATATTAAAAAAACTTAACTTTCATTAAAATTTTGTTCAATATTTAAGGATAAGATTTTGACAAAGTATTTATGATTAAAATTTTTTATTTTAGATAAACCTAAAGGATATGAGGATAAAAAAAGAAAACAGTATTGCAGTCGTAATAGATGTTCAAAGAAGGCTGTATCCATTCATAAGCGAAAACGAAAAACTTACCGGAAATATTGTCAGATTAATTAAAGGCATAAAGACTCTTGATATCGGAATCATTGTTACCGTCCAGTATTTAAAAGGACTGGGCGATACTACTGAACCCGTAAAAGAAGCACTTGGTAATTATATTCATCTTGAAAAATTATCATTCAGTTGCTGCGGGGATTCGGAATTCATGAGTAAGCTGAAAGATAGCGGCAAGAAAAATGTGATTTTATGCGGTATTGAATCGCACGTATGCGTTTTACAAACGGCTCTTGATTTGCTCACAAACGGATTTCAACCTGTTTTAATAGAAGATTGTGTTTCATCCAGAAACTTAAATGACAAGAATATTGCTGTTGAAAGAATGAGACAGGAAGGTGCTATAATATCCACATATGAATCAATACTGTTCGAATTGCTCGAAATATCAGGTACAGAAACATTTAAGGAAATTTCGAAAATAGTTAAATAAAATTTGATATCATTATTAAAAGCTCTGTTAATACTAATTAGCGGTTCGATTATTTCCGGGCTTGGAATTCCTTTCCTCATATTTAATTCCAAAGGCATAGTTTCGCACATAGTATCAAAGACATTTTCAAAAACAATACTTTTTATTGCAGGTGTAAAACTTAAAGTAGAGGGAAAGGAAAAGATTGATAAAAAAGAAAAATATATATTTGTCTCAAATCACCTTAGCTATTTTGATATACCTGTTCTTATAAGCGCAATTCCAAATAACTTAAGGTTTATATATAAAAAATCCATTGCTTATGTCCCGTTTTTCGGGTGGTCAGTATATCTGGGAGGTTATGTTCCTGTCGACAGGAAAAATGCAAGGAGCGGATTTGAAGCAATAAGAAAAGCAGCGTCTTATGTAAAAAATTACGGTCTTTCTTTTATAGTTTTTCCCGAAGGAACAAGAAGCAGGGACGGTAATCTCGGAGAATTTAAGCGCGGTGCATTCCTTCTTGCAAATGAAGCAAAAGAAAAAATTGTACCAGTTACTATTATCGGTTCGGATAAAATATTACCGAAGAAAAGTTTTAAAATAAAAAGCGGTGTTGTAAAAGTAATATTTGGTAAACCAGTGGAGTATAAGGAAGACAAGGGATTATTAAACGAAATCAGGGAAATTATCAGCCAAAATCTTGAAAATGGTAAAAAGTAAAAATATTGTAATAGGTGTTATTCCTGCGAGATATAAATCGACCCGCTTGCCGGGAAAACCTTTGCTCGGTATTTCCGGAAAGCCTATGATACAACAGGTATATGAACATGCAAAAAAATCAAAATACATAAGTGACTTAATTATTGCAACCGATGATGCAAGAATTTACAAATGTGTGCTCGGTTTCGGTGGCAAAGCAGTAATGACATCGGGTAAACACAAATCCGGCACGGATAGGATTTGCGAAGCTGTAAAAAAAATTAAAGCGGATATAATAGTCAATATACAGGGTGACGAACCGTTTATTGATTACAAAAATATTGATAAAGCTATAGAGCCCTTGCTCACGGATAATAATCTGAATATCTCTACTCTTGCAATCAAAATGATGAATAATAAAGAAATCGCAGACCCGAATAAAGTTAAAGTGGTTTTTGATAAATCGGGAAATGCATTATATTTCTCCCGCTCAGCGGTTCCATACAACAGGGATAATATTAAAACCGACCATTTTAAACACATCGGTTTATATGTTTACAGAAAAAGTTTTCTTATGAAGTATAAAAATTTGAAACAAACTAAACTTGAAGTAGCCGAAAAACTCGAACAGTTAAGGATTCTGGAACACGGAGTGAAAATTAAGGTAATAATAACGAATAAAGATTCTTTTTCGATCGATACCGGGGAAGATTACAGGAAATACAAAAATTACAAGGATAATTAAAATAAATGCTTAAACTTGTTAAATATTCGGAAAAGCATATTAAATATCTCATAGAATACCTTAATAATAAGAATATAACGGAATGGTTGTTTGTAATTCCTGAACCTTACACTGAAGAAGAAGCAAATAAATGGCTGCAATACTGTAAAGATAACGAGGATAAAAATGAAAATTATTTATTTGCAATTGAAGATGATGGAGAATTTACCGGCGGAATCGGACTTCACAAAAAGATGGAACACTGCTTCGATGTCGGATATTGGATTGCGGAAAAGCAGTGGGGTAAAGGATATGCAACGGAAGCACTGAAGATTTTAACAGAATTGGCTTTTGGTAAATTTAAGATTGACAGGATTCAGGCATTCGTTTTTGACGGTAATATTGCATCCGGCAAAGTACTCGAAAAATGCGGATATGAATATGAAGGATACCTTAAGAAAAGCCATAAAAAAGGGGAAGTATTTTATAACTCAAAATTGTATGCAAAAATTAATTAACTTGTATAAAAATAATTTCACATAAAAATTGAAAACTACAAAATTTATTTTTTTAACAGGCGGTGTTGTATCTTCACTGGGAAAAGGGATTGCATCCGCATCTTTAGGTCTTTTGCTTAAATCCAGAGGTTTAAGAGTTACAATTCAAAAGTTAGACCCGTATATAAATGTTGACCCCGGTACAATGTCCCCTATC
>PMIW01000114.1 GCA_003158365.1 Ignavibacteriota bacterium
AAATCGTTAAAAGTTCATTGAATGGAAAGAGTTACAAAGCACCCCATTTTAAAAACAGACCTTAATAAAAAATCCGTAGATTTTTTCTTTAATGGCGGGAAACTTACAGGTTTCGAGAATGAGCCTGTTTCTTCGGCACTTTTTGCCAATAATATAAAGGAATTTTCAATTCACGAGGTTGGTGACGCACCTCAGGGAATATTTTGCGCAAACGGACAATGCTCTCATTGCACACTGATTATCGACGGAGTCCCTTTAAAATCCTGTATTACACCCCTTAAAGAGGGCATGGATACAAGAACACTTATTCACACTCCGAAACTTCCGGAAGAAGATACGGAATTTTCCAATTTCGAGCTAAAAAAAATGAAATGCGACGTTCTGGTAGCAGGGGGAGGACCTTCGGGTCTTACTGCGGCAATCGAGCTTGCAAAACTCGGATTCGATATTATTCTCGTTGATGACAAGGAAAAGCTCGGAGGCAAATTACTTTTACAAACGCATAAATTTTTCGGCTCTATAGAAGACTGTTATGCAGGGACAAGAGGAATTGACATTGCAGAAATACTCGAGAGAGAAATACGCTCGTTTCCGAACGTCAGGATATTTACAAACTCCTCTGTTGTTGCTGTTTACAAGGATAAGAAAGTCGGATTATATATCGATTATAAGAATTATGCTATAGTTGATTTTGAAGGTTTGGTTGTTTCTGCAGGTGCGAGGGAAAAAAATCTTATTTTTCCCGGGAATGATTTACCGGGAGTATATGGCGCAGGGGCATTCCAGACACTTGTTAACCGTGATTTAGTAAAAGCATCAGGCAGAGTTTTCATAGTCGGAAGCGGAAATGTCGGGCTTATAGCTGCTTACCATGCATTGCAGGCGGGAATCACTGCTGTCGGGATTTGCGAGATATTGAAAGAAGTTTCGGGATATTAAGAACACGGTAATAAAATAAAGCGAATGGGTGTTCCGATTTACCTGAATCACACGGTATTAACCGCAGAAGGAAACGGCAAAGTAGAACGGGTTACCATTGCTGAAGTGGACGAGAATTTCAACCCGCTGCTTGAAACAGCAAAGACATTTGAAGTTGATACGTTGCTTATTGCAGTCGGACTTACTTCCATCGATGAATTTTATAATACTGCCGTACAGTACGGATTTAATGTTGTAAAAGCAGGAGACGCTGATGAAATTGCAGAAGCATCCTCGGCAATGTTCGGAGGAAGAATTTCAGGTCTCAAGCTCGCAAAAATACTTGGTAAAGAAACCGAAATTAATGAAGAATATTATAAAAAAGCAGAAGTTTTAAAATCCCGCCCGGGTAAAATTTACTCCGAGCCTGTTATAGAACTTTCGGATAAATATATTCCTATACTTCACTGTTTCCAGGAAATCCCTTGCAATCCGTGTATTTCAGTTTGCCCTTCGGGGGCAATAAAACTGCAGGATGCGCTCGGCTCAATTATGGATTTACCGTACTTTGACGGAGACTGTTCCCGCTGCGGGCAGTGTATTGCGGTATGCCCGGGTCTGGCTATTTCGGTTGCAAAGAAATTGTACGGTGAATTTGCCGAAGTAGTTCTTCCGCACGAATTCATTCCCAATTTCAGTGCTAATGATTTTGTAACTCTGACCGATACAGACGGAAATTACATTGAAAAAGGTGAAGTGATAAAAATAAATTTCAGTAAAAAATTCAAAACTAATTTAGTTACACTTAAAGTCTCTTTGCAAAATGCAACTAAAATTGCGGGCATAAGAATTCAGGACGAAGATAAAACAAAACCGCTTTCCGAAGCAATATATAATTATCTTCCGGATAATGCTATCGTTTGCAGGTGTGAGCGGGTCACAATTAAGCAGGTAGTTGATTTTATAAAGGAAAATGATATCCGCGATGCAAACCAATTAAAACAAATACGTGTAGGAATGGGAGCCTGCGGCTCGAGAACCTGCTCTGTAATGCTACCAAGAGTTTTTTCGGCAGCGGGAATCAACTGGTATGAAGTTGCACAAAATACAAAAAGACCTTTGGGCGTAGAAATACCGATGTACGTAATTGCTAACGAAAAAAAATAATACAAATATTCTGATTACAAATTTTATTTTTGATGAAAACATTTGATGTAATTATAATCGGAGCAGGCAGCATAGGAGTTCCCCTTGCATTTTATCTCTCCAAAAAAGGATTAAGAGTCGGGGTACTTGAAAAGCTTGCTTCCGAAGGAAGAGGACAGAACCGTGCTGCAATCGGCGGTATAAGGGCAACCCATTCCGACCCTTCAAAAATAAAAATCTGCCAGCTATCCATTGAGCTTCTGAAAAACATGAAAGAAGAACACGGAAAAGAAATAGACTGGATTCAGGGAGGATATTTATATCCTGTTTATGATGATATTTCGGAAAATAATCTGAAATTACTTTTATCAAAACAAAAAGAATTTAAACTCAATATAGATTGGGTCTCTCCGGAAAGAGTAAACGAACTTGTTCCGGGAATTAATATGAACAGCCTTCGCGGTGCAACATTTTCACCTGAAGACGGCTCCTGCTCACCCTTAAAAGTAACAGGTGCATATCTTTCACTTGCAAAACAGGCAGGTGCGGAATTTTATTTTAACGAAGAAGTAATTTCGATAGAATCTTCAAAAGGAAAAATTTCTTCTGTCACTACTTCAAAAGATATATACTCTGCTGATTTTTATATAAATGCAGCCGGTGCTTATGCAAAAGAAACTGGTAAAATGACCGGTCTGGATATACCTGTTAATCCGGATTGTCATGAAGCCGGAATTAGCGAACCGGTTCAACCTTTTTTCAAACCTATGGTTGTCGATATAAGACCTGATGACAAATCTTTAAATTATTATTTTTACCAGAATAAAGAAGGACAGGTTGTATTTTGCATAACTCCGCGGCCTCCGATTGTTGGTAAAGATACAGATAATACTTCCGAATTCCTTCCGCTTGTAATTAAACGCATGCTTACTATTTATCCGAGACTAAGAAACTTAAGAATCAGAAGAACCTGGCGAGGTTTATATCCTATGACACCCGACGGTTTTCCGATTGTTGGTTTCACAAAAGAAATTGAGAATATGTTTCTTGCAGCAGGCATGTGCGGGCAGGGATTTATGATTGGACCCGGGCTCGGGAAGATTATTTCGGAGATAATAGCCGATAAATCAAATAAATATGATTTCATTACCGAACAGTTATCCCTGTACAGGAATTTTACAGGAACAGAAATGCTGAAGTAGATGGAAGTATCCGTTGAAAATAAGCAGACTCTTGCCAAAAAGTATGCCAAGACGCATCAAATATTATCTGTAGTCGAAACTACTTTGTTTTTTGTAATTCTTATTTTACTGGTACTGACAGGTCTTTCCAGAGATGTTGAAAACATATCCAATAAATTCTTTTCTAACGGCTATATTGCACTCCTTGCCTATCTTGCAATTATTGGTCTGGCGGAAAGTATAATTAACTTCCCGCTCGATTTTTATTCGGGCTATATACTGGAGCATAAATACGGCTTATCTAATCAGACAATATTAAAATATTTTCTGGAAAAATTAAAATCATTTGCAGTCGGATTGGTAATTGGTGTTCCTGTAATATTAATTTTTTATTATATACTCCGGAATTATGAAAACGGATGGTGGTTTATTGCCGGATTATTCATGTTTTTCTTTTCTGTAATAATAGGAAGAATAGCTCCAGTATTGATTTTTCCGCTATTCTACAAATTCAAGCCCATTGAAAATGAATCAGTTAAAAGCCGGATTTTAAATCTTTGCAAGAAAACCGGTATCGAGATTAAGGGCATATTTGTTTTCAATATGAGCAAAAACACAAAAAAAGCAAATGCTGCATTTACGGGGATAGGAAAATCGAAAAGGATAATTCTCGGCGATACACTAATGGATAAATTCAACGAAGACGAGATAGAATCTGTATTTGCTCACGAAGCGGGACATTTTAAGAAGAAGCACATTATAAAATCGATGATACTTTCAACACTTCTTACTTTTGCGGGTTTATATGTTTCTTCAGTGCTTTATAAAACTGCATTAATAAATTTTGGATTCATCAATGTTTATGATATTGCTGCATTACCGCTGTTGGCTTTATTTCTCAGCTTATATGGTTTAATAACCACACCAATTTCGAATATTCTCTCAAGGAAATATGAGCGGGAGGCAGATACATTTGCGCTGGAAACAACAGGTAATAATGATGCATTTATCTCCGCAATGGAAAAGCTTGCCGACCAGAATCTGGCAGACAAAGTGCCTAATAAAATTATTGAATTTTTATTTCACTCACATCCATCACTTCAAAAAAGAATTGAGTTTGCAAGAAATTACAAGAGATAGGTCACTTTCGTTTTTATTTAAAGTTATTAAGATATTCCAAAATCCTTTTTATTCCCGTATTAAAATTTTCTGCCGGGGTCAGCAGGCTTACGACAATATATCCTTCATCTTTAAAATCAAAGAAAAATCCGGGATGAATATAAACATCTTTTTTTTCCAGCATCTCAAATGCCATATTTTCCTCGCTTATTTTAATTTTTATTTTAAGAACCGCATACCAGCCGCCATCCGTTTTCATCAAATCAGCAAATTCATTTGCAATTAATTCAGATTTCAGGAATTCATAGTTTCGTAAAATTCTGTCTTTAATCTGCGCCTGTATAAAGTCTCTGTTAACAAGTAAACTGCCTACTGCCAGTTGTACGGGGGCACCGACAGATAAATACGTGTCGGTTATTATTTCCAGTTTTTCTTTTGCTTCATTGCATTCTTTTTTCGGTCCGCCGACTATAATCCAGCTTAGTTTCATCTGTGGCAGGCCGCAAATCTTCGATAGTCCGCTTAAAGTAAAAGTCAAAACATAATTTATACCTGCGACCGAAAATATATTTTTCCTGTCAGATTCAACCGGATAATCCAAAAAAACTTCATCGCATATTACGGCAATTTTATGTTCCCTGCAAATTCTTAATAATTCATTTATTTCTTTTGCTTTAATATAATTCCCTGCCGGATTATTCGGGTTAACAATAATTACTGCTTTGGTTTTATCTGCAATCCCTGATTTTAGAGATTCAAAATCGATCGACCAGAAATTCCCGTCAGAATATTTCAGCTTGTAATTCTTAATATTCACGGATTCCATTTCGGCTATGAAGGAAAAGAGAGGATAGCCGGGATTAGGGATCAGAATTTCATCTCCAGGGTCAGTCAACAGCTTGAATATAAAGGAATAAGCCTCGCTCGTACCAGATGTAAGGAATATATTATCAATATTAATTTCAATATTTTTTTCTTTATAGTATTGAGCTACCGCTTTCCTTGCAGTTTTCAGCCCTTTCGGGTGGGGTAAATATTTCAATGATTCAGATTTGGAAACAGCATTTAATATTCCTGCTTCATCAAAATCGAAACCGGCATTAGTCGGATTTGATTCCATTAAATCAAGCACACTGATCCCTGCAGATTTTTTATCCTTCAGTAATGCGCTCAGTTTGTTTTCTTCCGTATTGTAATTGAATCTTTTTGAAAACATTATTAAATCATAAACAAAGAGACTTCAGGAATTCAGTCCCTGAAGTCTCTTTAAACTTTTTTATATAAATTAAAATATTTTAGTGTTTCATATTTCCCATATCCATATATTCGACATCCTTTGGAGCTGTAAAGAAATCATCCGCTAATTTTACGTCCTGTTCAAATACCGTAGCAACGACTTCTTTTTTATTTTTATCTACAATTTTCAATCCGAATGCATCGTTGTAAATCGAAATCAATGTACCGTCTTTTGTTTTATAAATGTCGCACTTGTACCCGAGAACATCGTCTGTACCCATTTTTTCATAATCTTTCAATTTATCTTTTATATTAACTATATCAAATTCCGAGTCTTTATTCTCGTTTACATCCATCTTCATTCCCATTTTTTTACCTTCGATTTCAGTTATCATGTAAACGGTCTTGTCGGCATAGTACATTGAGGCATCATTCTTTTTATCACCAACCATCATGCTCACTTCAATCTTAGCACTTTTTCCCTTAAAATAGAAATCCATCGAACCTTTTTCTTCGGGAGATTTGCTTTCATATTTTATATGATACGAAGAGCCTTCCGAATATGATATTTCTTTCTTATCTGTTTTTTTATCCTTTGCGTCCGGGGAATCTTTCTTTTTACCGCAACCGTTTAAAAGGATTACAGCTGAAAGAATTAATGCAAGGAAATATAGTTTTCTCATTTGATTATAGATTAAATTTATAAAGTGTAATTTAACAAAATCATTAATTTTCATCAAGGTTAAACATTCCGGTTTTTTAGTGAAAAAAGCGGTTAAACAGGTAAAATTACAGTTGTATGGGATATCGGGATTTGATTATTCTTTTCCCGAAAATTTAGGTTTCCTTTTCTCCATGAATGCATTTATGCCTTCTTTATAATCATCGCTCTGATAGACTGTCTTACGCAGCTGGGAGATTCTTTCAAAAGCCGCAGGAGTGAGCGGGTGAGCTTTTCCGAGTATATTTAACTGCTCTTTTATTACCGATATTGCCAGCGGAGAATTTTTTATCATTTCATTTACAAATTCATACGTAAATGCTTCCAGTTTCTCAACGGGAATCACGTGATTCAATAAACCAAGTCTTTCAGCTTTTTCTGCACTAACAGGTTTAGCCGTGAAAAACATTTCTTTTACGGCAGACATTCCGAGCATATTTATGAAATGCAAAATTCCGTTCGAATTATAAGGTACACCAATTTTTGCAGGTGTAATTGCAAACGTAACGTTCGGCTCACCTATCAAAATATCGCAGGTAAAAGCAAGTTCACACGCACCTCCCCAAACAGTACCTTCTATCATTGCAATTATGGGAGTATGAAAATTCTCAACAGTTCTTAACAGCAGTTCAAGGGGATTATCATAGGATAACGGGTCTTTCCCGGGTTCGGCTAATTCAGAAATGTCGTGACCTGCGGACCAGACTTTTGCGCCTTTTTCAGCCCTTAAAATTACGGACCTGACCCTTTTGTTTTTAAAATCTGACAGAGTATCGATTATTTCGTGTATCATTCCGGTCGACAGGGAATTT
>PMIW01000045.1 GCA_003158365.1 Ignavibacteriota bacterium
GCAAACGTAGTAGTTACTTCGATAGACAGGGAAAATCTTAACGATACTATTTATCTCACTGCAAGCTCATTTTATAATAATAAGACAATTGTAATAGCACCTATATCGGGATATTTATCCGAAGTTAATGTCTCAAACGGTTTAAATATTTCCAAAAATTATAAAGTATTCGAAATCCTTACTAAAGAATATAATGCATTAAAATCATCCAAAGATATTCTGGATTCATTGAATATAGGGAAAAGAACAGGGAAGATTGAACTGCAGGCTCCTTCTTCAGGACAGATATCCGACATGACTACGCTTCAGGGTCAGTTTGTCCAGGAAGGTTCGGCACTCTGTACAATTATTGATATGTCAAGTCTGCTTTTCAAATTATATGTCCCTCTTCAATACAAGTCCGATATCAGGACAGGAATGCACTGCAGTTTAATTATGCCTGACGGAAAAATTATTGACGGCTATCTGAAAAACATGCTGGCAAAAACCGAATTGAACAGCCAGACAGAAGTTTATTTTCTAAGACCTGCATCCAGTACTAAAATTCCTGAAGGCGTAAATGTGAAAGCATTCATTGTTAAGCAAAAGAAATCTGATTCACAGGTATTGCCTAAAAATGCAGTTTTATCAAATGAGACCTTAAGTGAATACTGGATTATGAAAATGATAAATGATTCTACTGCAGTAAAAGTGCCTGTAATAACAGGTATTGCAAATCAGAATATTGTTGAAATTAAAGAGCCGCAATTTTCTCCTGAAGACAGAATTATTATTTCGGGAAATTACGGTTTACCCGACACAGCTTTAGTAAATATTACAGTTGAGCCAGATGAAAAATGACCTGATGAGAGAATCATTCTTTTTAAAGTTCAAGACTCCCGTAATTTATATAATACTTTTAATTTTCGGAATAGGATTTTATTTTTATTCAAAGATAAATATCTCCCTCTTCCCTGAAATTACATTTCCGAAAATAAAAATAATTGCCGAGAATGGTGAGCAGCCCGTGGATAAGATGATGGTTACCGTAACAAAACCGCTCGAAGAAGCCATAAAGCAAATACCTGATTTAAAAACAGTTAAAAGCATTACCAGCAGGGGCTCGTGTGAGATTTCTGCATTCCTTGACTGGAAAGCCGATATAAATATNNAATATCACAATCGAACAGATGAACCCGTCTGTTCTTCCCGTAATGGGGTTTATACTTGAAAGCAAGAATATGAATCTAATCGAGCTGAAAATGCTCGCGAAGTATACTGTAAAACCTTTTTTATCACAAATCGAAGGCGTATCAAAAATTCAGATACAGGGAGGAAAAGAAAAGGAATTTTGGATCGAACTAAAACCCGATAATATGCTTGCATTGCGTATTACCCCTGCTTCAGTCAGGGATGCATTCGCAAAAACAAATTTCATAAGTTCTAACGGGCTGATTAATGATTTCAGAAGGCTATACCTGACAATTACAGATGCGCAAGTCTACAATAAAAGTGATATTGAAAATATCGTTGTGCAAAACGACGGGAAAAGATTAGTCACTTTAAAAGAAATTGCGGATGTTACCGTGAATGAAAAAATCGAATATGTAAATATAAATGTTGACGGTCACGAAGGTGTTCTTGTAAATGTTATCAAACAGCCAAACACAAACCTGATTTTAGTTTCTGAAAGCATCAAAGAAAAAGCAAAAGAACTTGAGAAACTGCTGCCAAAAGGCGTATCATTAAAATTGTATTACGACCAGGCGGATTTTGTTAATGACAGCATTAACAGCGTCAGTGACGCTTTGTGGATCGGATTGCTTTTCGCCCTTGTTGTAACATTCGTTTTCTTGAAGTCTATAAAAGCAAGCTTATCGGTTCTATTTACTATCCCCGCTACACTTGCACTGACCATGATTGTACTTTATATATTTGATTATACTTTTAATCTTATGACATTCGGTGCTATAGCAGCTTCCGTAGGATTAATAATAGATGATGCAATTGTGGTTATAGAGCAGATTCACCGCATAAGGGAAGAATTACCGGATGAAAAACCTTCATCTGTCGTTAAAAAATCCATCGGTTACCTGCTTCCTGCAATGATTGGTTCATCTTTAAGTACGATAGTAATATTCCTGCCTTTTTCTTTTATGAGCGGAGTCGCAGGTGCATATTTTAAAGTACTCGCTTATACAATGATAATTACACTTGTATGCTCATTTTTTATTACCTGGGTAGGCTTGCCTGTTATATATCTTCTGTTTCATGTTAACACAGATTCAAAAAAACGTAATCCTCATATTTCCGGTGAAAACAGATTTTTAAAATATTTTCTGTATAAGCCTGTATTTTCCATAGTATTTGTTTTGGTTTTAATAATATCTGCGGTAATAATCGTCCCCAGGCTGACATCGGGGTTTTTACCTGAGATGGATGAAGGTACAATAGTTTTGGATTTTTCAAGTCCTCCGGGAACATCACTCGAAGAAACAAATGAGATACTGAAAAAAGTCGACAGGATTGTCGAATCGACTCCAGAAGTTGAACATTATTCAAGAAGGATAGGCACCCAGCTGGGATTTTTTATTACAGAGCCGAACCGGGGTGATTATTTAATCCAGCTTAAAAAAAGCAAAACCAAATCAACCGATGAAGTAATTGATGATATAAGAAAAGAAATAGAAAGCGTTCAACTCCCGTTAATTGTTGATTTTGGACAGGTGATTAATGATATGCTTGGAGATTTAATGAGTTCTGTTCAGCCGATAGAAATAAAAATTTTCGGTGATAATCCGGAACTGCTTAATAAATATTCCGAACAGGTTGCAGAAACGATAGAAAATGTTGAAGGAACGGCGGATGTATTTAATGGAATAACCATTGCAGGTCCGACAATAGAATATAATCCCGACCAAAACATGATTTCGAGATTTAGCCTGAATCCCGAAGAACTTCAGTTTCAATTGCAAAATCTCGTTGAAGGAAATGTTATTGGCAGCATTATGGAAAAAGAACAGTTGACAGATATAAGACTTTTCTCTACGAAGCAAAAGAATAAAGATGTAAATGAAATTGCAAATTCATTTATATACCTGCCCGATGGAACTACAATGCAGTTAAGGGATCTGGTAAAAGTAAATATTAAAACAGGTGTCGCCGAAATAAACAGGGAAAACCTTAAAACCCTTGTTATGGTAACAGGAAGACTCAGCAAAAGGGATTTGGGAAGTGTTATAAATGACATAAGAAATAAAATTAACTCTAAAATATTTCTGCCTCAGGGTTTCACAATTACTTACGGAGGAGCTTATGCAGAGCAGCAGCAATCTTTCAGGGAATTGCTGATTATTCTTGCAACTGCCGGACTTCTTGTCCTTTCCATACTTTTGATTTTGTTCAGAGATGTTAAAGGAAGCATAATTATATTATTCATTTCACTGCTCGGACTTGCAGGAAGTTTTCTCGCATTATATATAACGGATATTCCGCTTAACGTTGGAAGCTATACGGGTGTAATTATGATTGTAGGAATAATTGCGGAGAACGCAACATTTACGTTTCATCAGTTTAAAAGTTTCCTGAAAGATAATAACGTAAATGATGCCGTCTTAAAAGCAATTTCTCTGAGACTCAGGCCGAATCTAATGACTGCTCTCGGAGCAATAATAGCTCTTATGCCTCTTGCTCTGGCACTTGGCTCCGGCGCCCAGCTCCATCAGCCTCTGGCTGTTGCCGTTACAGGCGGTTTTATAATCGGTTTACCGATACTTATATTCGTTTTCCCTGTACTGCTAAAATTTTCTTACAGGAATACGGAATAAAGAATTATTCTATCCCCTATTTCACAGGTTTAACTTCCAATATTGTAAACGTCCCCGGTTTTATCGGCGGACGCGGATGTGGATTTTCACTTGTCTTTTCAGGAGTTTCGCCAAATTCAGCACATGGTAAATAAACCAGATTCGATTTTGAGTCAACAGCAATTGTTCGTGCTCCCCTTTGCGTTGATACAGTCTCTAAAACATTAAATGAATTTGCATTCTCTTCCTGGATGACAGTCATATTCCCTTCTCCGTTTGAACTGTAAATACGGTTTAAAACCGGGTCAAATGCAACACCGTCAACACCATCCCCGATTGGCAATGTTGTTATTATTTTTCCGTTTTCAGCATCCGTGACTACCAGCAATTTGTTTCCGCAAACAGAGAAAAGACGGCTATTTGATTTATCGATAGCCAGCCCGCTTGGTTCTTCACCGGGTGAAATTGACCAGGTCTTTTCGACTTTCATAGTAAAAGAATTAATCATGCTTATTTCGCTTTTATCTTCAATGTTAACATATACTTTTCCCTTGCCGTCGCTTACGCAAAATTCGGGTTTGCCGTCGAGCGGTATTGTTTCCAATACCTTATTTGTACCTGCGTCCAGCACGGTTGCATTCGAACTTCTTCCGTTAAATACAAAAACTTTTTTTGAAAATGCATCATATAAAATTGCATCAGGATTGGCGCCTGTTACGGTAATCCTTGCAATTACCGAATAATCATTTAAATCAAACACAGTTACGGATGTATCCCTGCCGTTTGTAATAAATCCTTTATTAAACTCCGTAGCAATTGCAATGCCGTGGACACCTTTTAAATCTTTTATTGTACCAATCAATTTATCCTGTCTTAAATCAACTACCTGCACAACTGTACCGTGTGAAACGAACAATCTTCCCGATTCTTCGTCCACTGTAAGATAATCCCAGCCTCCGTCACCTTCGAGACTTATTTTACTGGATATTAAATAATTCGATTGTGAATGTATTTGACTGAATCCAAACAACAAAAGAATGATAAATATAACATTTAGTTTTTTCATATTAAAAAATTAATTTATTATAATGAAAAATTATTTATTCTATTTGATCATAAAAACCCACACAAACAAAAAGAAGCCTGAGATGAATCCATTCAGGCTTCTTTGAATTACTCAAAATACTATTATTTAACCAGCATCATCTTTTTTGTATCCGTAAATTCAGAAGTACTGATTCTGTAAATGTACACTCCGCTTGAATATGCCGAAGCATCCCACTGTACGCTGTAATGTCCGGCATTCATATTTCCGTTAACTAAATTATCAATTTTCTTTCCGCTGATATCAAATATTTCAATCTTTACATCTCCGTAATTCGCAATGTCGAATACAATATTCGTTTTCGGATTAAAAGGATTCGGATAATTTTGTTCAAGATTATATTTAAATGGGATTTGTCCGAACGGGTCAACGCCAAGCGATGAGTTCAAATCAAATGTCCAGCATCCTCTTCCGTGTGTTGCCGCAAGAACCAAGCCGACTGTCTGCTTATATTTTAAATCGTAAATTTCTACTGCGGGTAAGCTTGTGTTGAATGAAATCCAGTTAACACCTTCATTAGTCGATTTAAATACTCCGATATCTGTTCCTACTAAAATCATTCTCGGTGTAAATGTTCTTAGCACAACCGAATTAGCAGCTATGTTAGGTATGTCGCCTGTGATATTAGTCCAGTTGGCTCCGCCGTTTACTGTTTTATAAACGTGATTACTTCCACCCCCAATCGTTGCATAACAAATATCATCATTTGTATTATCTACTGCGAAATCACTTACATATGCAAATCCAATCTGCGAAGACCAGTTTGCCCCGTTATCCGTTGTAACCATAATTTTTCCGCCGGATGTACCGATATAAATTTTATTTATATTTGTATAACTGATTCCTATTGCTGAAACACTGCCGTTTACAACTGTTGTCGTTGCAATCTGAGTCCAGCCTGCGGAAGTTGTCGCTGTTGTTGCCGATGTTGTTTTCCATATATCAGCTCTTCCGAATACTATTGTATTGTGGTCGCCCGGTGCCATTTCATACGGGTTGTAAAACAGACCTCCTGATGAACCGCTCGGTGTAATATTTGTGAATGAAACTCCTTTATTATTTGAACGCTGAATAGAACCGTTCACATACTGCCCGTAAACATAATTTGTACTTACAGGGTCGGCAATTGTATAACCGCCGTCGCCTGTGGTACGCTGCAGCCAGAGAACGCCGCCGTTCGTGGTAGTCATCTTGTTATTATCCTGCGTACCGCCCTGGAATGATAATAAATCGGTCGGATCGTAATCCGCACTTTGATATTGAAGCGTGGAAAGATTTCTGTTTAAATCGGTCCACGTTGTACCGTCGTCAGTTGATTTATAAACCCCGCCGTCAGAGCCGCAGTAAAGCACAGTTCCGTTATATTTAAGGCAGTGAATATCGGCGTGTGCAAAATTATTCGCAGTTGTTGTACTCCAATTGGTTTTTTTGACAAGACCAGTACCTCCTGTTGCTGAAGTATATATATCGAGACCGCCTGTCAGGACTAAATCCTGATTTGAAGGCTTTACACAAACTGAATTGTCATACCAACCCTGAGTGCCGAGATAATTCGGCGTTGTTGCCTGTGAAGTCCAAGTTGTGCCTCCGTCTGTCGTTCTGTAAAGTCCCGTAAGTGAACCTGATGATGCGGATATGCTTGCATAAATTACCTGCTGATTGCTGTTTGACATTGCAAGCTGAATCCTTCCCATTCCGCTTGTAGGCAAACCGCCAGCCAGTGTTACCCAGGTAGTTCCGCCATCGGTGGTTTTTCTTACCAATCCCGCAGATGTACCGCCTGTGGTTATGTAAATTGTCTGGGGTGATACAGATGAAATAATCAGGCAATTTGCATTTGAACCCGAATTTGTATTAACCCAGTTTATCCCTGCATTTGTTGATTTAAATACACCGAGATTCCCTGCCATGTATACAGTGTTCGAATTTGACGGGTCAATTGCTATCTGCGAACATCTGTTTCCGACCAGACTTACTGCAGCAATCTGAACCCAGCTTGTACCTGCATTTGTTGATTTGTATATACCGTTTCCGTATTGACTGTCAGATGAATAATTCAATTCCCCTGTTCCGAGATAAATTACATTCGGATTAGACTGGTCAACAGCAATATCTCCGCAGGCAAGAGTCGGTAATCCGTCGGTAAGGACTGTCCAGTTTACCCCTCCGTCTGTTGTTTTCCAAACTCCGCCCTGTGCCGCAGCTATATAAATTACAGCCGGATTAGTAGGATGAAATGCCAATGCATTTGTTCTGCCTGAAATATAACTTGTGTTATTGTATGAATAAAACATTCCCGTAGGATTTATACTTATCCAGCTGACAATTCTTGTCGGACTGTTCATAATATTCCTGTCTTCAGGAAGTCTTGATTTTTGTACCAGTGCATCAGGATAGACCAGCGCTGAAAGTATTTTACCCGGTCCGCCTGCACGTCGCATCATAATAAATTCTTCACGCGCCATAATTTCTTCGCCCGTTTCATTTTCGAAATACTGCTCATCTTCCTGTGAAAATACTTTATTAGTAAAAACACCGGAAATTAAAACTGCTGCTAAAAATACGAATAAAAAGAAAATTTTATTTTTCATATAAAGTTACATTAAATAGAAAATTATAATTATATTTATTAATCATTAACAAAAATTATTCATAAAAATTATAAGTATTTTATATAACAATCAAGATTAATTGATTTCTGTAACTGCTGTTCAAAACTATCCTCAATTTAATGAGATTTTCAAAGAAATGCTTTACCTTCTGATGTTAATAATCGAATTTATTCTGTTTATTTTTAGTTATAAATATAATTCACGACATATAATTTTTATTACAAAAATATTCTGATTTCTTTTATTTTCAGTGAATTAAAATGTATTTATTTTGTTATTAATCACAGAAAAAATTATTAATTTAAAAATACCGTTATGAATAAAAAATTTGTACTAACTTTACTCATCTTATTAATAACTTTCACTTTAATTAACGCTCAGGATAAGACCTGGGGATTTACACTCTCGGGCTATGTAAAATCCGATATATTTTATGATTCAAGACAGGTNNGTAAGTGCAAGGGAAGGACATTTTTTATATTTCCCGCTGGGAGAAGCTTTGGATAAAAACGGTACAGACATAAATGCTAAAGGCAGTTTTGATATACTGTCTATCCAAACCAGACTGAACGGAAAGCTTACAGGTCCTGATGCATTCGGAGCTAAATCATCCGCTATGATTGAAGGCGAATTTTTTGGAACTTCGGACGCTGATGTAAATGGTTTTCGCCTCAGACACGCCACGGTTAATCTGGACTGGAAAACCACTTCGCTAATGGTAGGTCAGTTCTGGCACCCTATGTTCGTGACTGATGTTTTTCCGGGAACCGTTTCATTCAATACAGGCGCACCGTTTCAGCCGTTTACAAGAAACCCTCAAATAAGATGGACCCAGGGACTTGACGATAAAAACACGATTAGATTAATGCTGACAGCTTATTCAGAAAGGGATTTTCAAAGTATGGGACCTTCGGGAGCCGGTTCAGTTTATTTAAGAAATGCTATTCTTCCGGGATTGGATTTACAACTCCAGTATAAAGGCGAAAGTATAGTCTTTGGTATCGCAGGAGATTTCAAAATGCTGAAACCGAGACTTATCACTACTAAAGAAATTTCTACTGATGAAACAGTTAAAAGTTTTGCAGGAGAAGGCTATCTGAAATTTATATCTAAAGAATTTACTCTTAAACTCGAAGGTGCATATGTCCAAAACGGTGCCGATATGTCCATGCTCGGAGGATATGCACTCAAAACACTCGATACAATTACAGGTGCTGAAACTTATTCCCCTATATCTGTTTTATCTGTCTGGGGTGATATAAGCTATGGTAAGGATATTGAATTCGGAATATTCGGAGGCTACACTAAAAATCTTGGAGCTTCCGATAATCTTTACAGCAATTTAGCTGCCTTCTATTATTCGCGGGGATATAATATTGACGCAGTTTACAGGGTATCTCCAAGAATAATTTTCAATTCCGGCAAAGCCAGGATTTCTGCTGAACTTGAAACTACAGGCGCGGCTTACGGAACAGTGAACAAAGATAATAAAGGTAAAGTGGAAAACACAAAATCATTTGTAAATGTAAGAGGCTTACTGGCTTTTTATTATTTCTTTTAAAATATAACAAGCGATTTTATTTTTATAAATTTATTATTATTTAATCAAAAGCATTTTCTTTGTATCACTGAAGCTTTCAGTTTCCATTTTATAAAAATAAATACCGCTTGAGTATTTTGACGCATTAAATGCCGCTATATAAGTTCCTGCAGACAGTTTTTCATTTACAAGCGTTTCAATTTCACGCCCAAGTACATCATATATTACAAGCTTTACGAATTCACTTTTTGGTATTTCATATCTGATGTTTGTAGTCGGATTAAAAGGATTTGGATAATTTTGTTTTAATGAATAATTGACAGGTGTTCTATTATTATATATACCTGAGACAATTCCCGAGCATCCGGGTGCAGACCAGATATCGGCCTGACTCAAAGAAGAGTATAATGCAAAACAACTATCACTCAGAACAAACCTTAAACCGATTGCCGGTGCAAATGATGCTGTAGCATTATCTATTGAATTCATTTTTTGCGAATTAGAAAGAAATATTCCGTCCGAATTTACGGAAATATATTTTAATGAATCAGTAACCCCTTTAAAGAAAAATCCAAAACGGTGAGTGTTTGCATTCCTCACACCCGTAATTCCGGGTAGAGATACACCGGAAGAAGCTGTCCAGATGACGCTCTGGTATATTGCATTAAAATCACCGAAATTATTTGTGCGGAAATATTTAATCCCATCGGTTGTTGGACTTTTCTGGTTGAAGATGAAAAATATACTACCGTTACTATTACCGTTTGAAGAAAGACGTCCCCCGTATTTTACATAATTTGGTTCACTTCCGCCTATAGGTCCCATATATTGACCGGGATTTACGGGTGAAGCCAGCAAACCATTTCCGCTCATTTTTGAAAAATAAACTTTAGTACTGTCGTAAACGCCACAGAATGAAATTACCAAGGAATCATAAAAGCTCCTCTGAAAATATGCGATATCCGTATAAAGGTTTTGCTCAGTTTCTGTATTAGATACCCAATAAATTTTATTTGCTTTATATGTAAAGTAAGGTGAAATTGTATTAGGTGTATTAAGCTGAACAAATTTTTGTGTATTTACCCTTCCTGTTGCCCCTGCGGAATCAAAAGACACTGCAATATAAACCCAAGGAGCAGTAGGCCAGGCAGTAATATCGGAAGTTATTCTCGGGCAATAATATCTTTTCGTTGCATCATCACCGGGCCATGCAAAGGACCATAATGTACCACCGAAAGTACCTGTCAACTGAATTGATGAACCGGCTGTAAACCATTTGCCGGTACCTCCATTAGCTCTCAGGCCGAAAAGAATATGGAGATATTTATTTGTTCCACCCTCAATTAATTCTGCATCAATATCTCCGTAATTTATTTTATCTGTTCCGGCAAGTGCAATGTATGTATAAGGAATCCATGACGAGCCGTTATCGGTTGAATATAAAACCATCAGTGAATCGGGTGTTGATACCGAGCCGTTACCCTCATATCCAACAACGGTCCAAATTCTTCCTGCTGTTGTACCCGTATATTCGGTAACTGTTGTAATGCACTTTATATTATTTTTAGTAAGAACTGCAAAATTCCCTATAGCATCAGTATATTCATTTATTCTTGCAGGATAAATTTTACCCGGATAATATCCTCCCGGCATAGTAACACTCTGTTTTGTAATCGCATCAATTTGCTTTTGAATTTCTATTATCCCGGACTGGTCAGGATTACCTGACGTTCTTATATATAACATCTTTTTTTCCAGATTCTTGATTTCCGCTGATTCTTGATTAAAAGAATTCGGATTTGAATCGGGTTTCCCGTCTGTCCTGCAAGTATTTTTAAGTGTTCCAGTATAATTGAAAGCATTTGGTACTTCCTGTGCATAAACTAAGACAGGCAAAATCATTACTGACAAAATAATTAGTTTAAGAAACCATATTGATTTAATATTTTGAAATAAAAAAGTATTTAATAATTTCACTTTATATTTGCTAAAAAAGTTAATAAATGTCTTTAACTGATAATTTATAATATGAATACTGAAATTATAAGTTAGATAATAAAACTCAATTTTATATTTTATGGTTCCGACAGATTGAAAATCGATAAATGATTTAATCAGATCAGATTAATACACTTAATTAATATTATGATGATTTTTTGTAAAATTTGTGATAGCAATAATACTAAATATTCAATTACTTATTAAAACATTATTGCTGAATTCATTGCTAATTTGCGATTCTGAATTGAAAATAAAATTTATTTAACGTAATTTGAACCGCATCCGTAGCTCAGTTGGTAGAGCAATTGACTCTTAATCAATTGGTCAGGGGTTCGAGTCCCCTCGGATGTACTTCCAAAAACCCATGTTGTTTTATAAATATGGGTTTTTTTTATTGCGGTAAACCAATCCCGATAAATCGGGATTGGTCAGGGGTTCTCCAGATGAATCGGGACCCGGATGTACGTTTTTAAACCCTTATTTAATTTAATAAGGTTTTTTTTACTTGCACCAATTGTATTTTAATTTTCACAATCCTCTTTTTTATCTTCATTGCAATTACTTACTAAATAAAATATTTTTCAAAAAAACCCGGACGAAATGAAAACATTTTACTTTATTATCTTATCAATATTATTCCTTACAACCGGTACGATAATTTCCCAAAGCTTTACTAAAATCACGACCGGAGCAATAGTCAACGATGGCGGATGGAGCTATGCCTGCTGCTGGGCTGATTTTAACAACGACGGTAAACCGGATTTGTTTGTCTGCAATAATCAGACAGGTAATAAAAATAATATGCTTTATATGAACAACGGCGACGGTACCTTCACAAAAGTAACTACAGGTGTCGTAGTTACAGACGGCGGGAGCTCATACGGCTGTACAGCAGCGGATTTCGACAACAACGGTACAATTGACCTATTCGTCGCAAACTACGGCGAGAATAATTTTCTCTATAGTAATAACGGCAACGGTACATTCACGAAAATCACAACAGGTGCTATCGTAAATGACGGCGGTAATTCCACAGGCTGTGCCTGGGCTGATTACGACAAGGACGGATACGTTGACCTTTTCGTTTGCAACCGCAACCAGCCGAATTTTCTTTATCACAATAACGGCAACGGTACTTTTACAAAAATTACAACAGGTGCAATAGTAACCAATAACAGCAACTCCGGAGGATGCGCATGGGCTGATTATGATAACGACGGCTATCCCGATTTATTCGTTGCAAATGCAGGACCGGCGGCCGATTTCCTCTATCATAACAACGGCAATGGCACATTCACTCAAATCACAAACGACCCCGTCGTTAATGATGTAATTAATTCGAGCGGTGGCAGCTGGGGTGATTATAATAACGACGGTTACCCCGATCTTTTCGTGACAGGAGGAGTTATTGGAACAACTAACGACAGATTATTCCTTAATAACGGCAATGGTACATTTACAAAAATATTAAACGACCCGATTGTAAACGTGAATCACTGGGCCGGAGGAAGCAGCTGGGGAGATTTTGACAACGACGGCTGGCTGGATATGTTCGTAGGCGGATACGACGGCTTAAATCTTGTTTTCAAAAACAATGCAAACGGTACATTTTCAAGTATAGATACGGGCATTCTTGTTACGGACGGAAATTATAAAGAAGCTGCAGGATGGTGTGATTATGATAACGATGGTTATCTCGATATCTTCACGGCAAGAAATAATTATTTCGGCGGGAATAATTGCCTGTACCATAATAATGGAAACGGAAATAAATTTATCAATATAAAATGCGTCGGAATGGTTTCCAATAAATGCGGAATCGGTGCTAAAGTTTATGTGAAAGCCGTAATTGGTTCGGGCTCCATTAAGCAAATGAGGGAAATTTCCAGCCAGACCGGAGGAGCAATCAGCGGTGAGAATTGCCTGAATGCCGTGTTCGGACTGGGTAATGCGGCTATTATTGATTCTGTTATTATTAAATGGCCAAGCGGCATAGTAGATAAATATGCGCAGATTCAGCCTAATCAGTT
The DNA here is from genome assembly GCA_003158365.1 of Ignavibacteriota bacterium. Lineage (GTDB taxonomy): Bacteria > Bacteroidota > Ignavibacteria > Tepidaquicellales > Tepidaquicellaceae > FEN-1279. The sequence goes on from PMIW01000045.1 coordinate 13,074, forward strand.
TCTGACAGCGGTGGAAGGACAAAGTATTAATAAAATAATTAAGCAAAATTCCAATATTCCTGAAAAATATTCATTGTCTCAGAACTATCCGAATCCTTTTAATCCGACTACAAATATTCAATATGCTTTGGCAAACAGCAGTTTTGTAAAACTCGTTGTATTTGATGCGCTGGGCAGGGAAATCGAAACACTTGTAAATGAAAAACAATCAGCCGGAACATACATTGCAGCTTTTAATTCTTCCCGGTATCCAAGCGGTATATATTTTTACAGATTAACGGCCGAAAATTTCAGTAATACGAAAAAGATGTTAATTGTGAAATAATTTATATTTACTTACCGCCGGGAGTTTTTCACGTGTCGGAGATTTATTGATTTCCTTTTTTAATATCTTTTTATTTCGAATTATATCAGATAAATTTGTATTCAAATATGTAATAATTCAAATTTTTTCTCGTAAAACTCAAAAAGTATAGTTATGAGCAAAGTAATAATTATAATGGGTTCGAAAAGCGACCTCGACTGGTCAAAAAAAATTGCAAAAGCACTGGATAACCTGGGTATTACAAGCATCTTGCGGATTGCCTCAGCCCACAAAGTTCCATCGAAATGTCTTGAGATAATTAAAGAATACGAAAAGGAAAACGTTATTTTTATTACCGTGGCAGGCAGAAGCAATGCGCTGAGCGGATTTGCCGATGCACAGACTCACTGCCCTGTAATCGCCTGTCCTCCCTACAGCGAGAAATTCGGAGGCAATGATATTTACTCAAGCCTGAGGATGCCCTCGGGTGTTGCACCAATGGTAATTACCGAAGCCGAAAATGCAGCACTGGCAGCTGCAAAAATTTTCGGTTTAACCGACGAAAAAATAAGAAAAAAAGTTATTGAATATCAAAGCAAAATGAAAGAAGTACTTGAAAAAGATGACAAGGAGATTCAAAATGGGTAGCGTAAAAGACCTTAAAATAATAAAAGTAGCAACAAAACAGGAACACGGAATAGGAAGATTTATTTATTCCGACAGATATTCGGTTTTCGACTGGGGTGAAATGCCTGACAAGATTCCCAATAAAGGCGCATCCATTGCAATTCTCGGAGCATATTTTTTCGAAAAGCTTGAAAAAATAGGAATCCCAACACACTTCCTGGGTCTTGTTGAAAAAGATAAAGTGAAAAAACTTGCTGATGTCGAATTTCCCTCGAACACGATGCAGATAAAATTACTCCGTGTTATTAAACCGGGACTGAACGGAAATATTTACGACTATTCACAATATAAAAACAGGGACGGCGGATTTTTAATCCCACTCGAAGTAATATACAGAAATTTCCTTCCACCAGGAAGCAGTGTTTTCAAGCGTCTTAAAAATGGTGAAATAAATCCTCAGGATTTGGGACTCGATTCAATGCCCGTACCAAATCAGAAACTCTATAAGCCTATTTATGATGTTTCGACCAAACTTGAAATCACAGACAGGTATATGAGCTGGAAAGAAGCACAGCAGATTTCAGGAATGAACGATGAGGAACTTTCGGCACTTAAAGAACTTACAAATTATATCAATAATTTCATCACAAAAGAATTTTCCAAAATCGGACTGGTAAACGAAGACGGTAAAATTGAAGTCGGATTTGACCTTAACCGCAAATTAATGCTCGTGGATGTTTTCGGAACTCTCGATGAATGCCGCTTTACATATGTAGGTCTTCCGGTAAGTAAAGAAATCGCAAGAATTTATTACAGGAACTCGGAATGGAACACTGCTGTTGAAGAGGCAAAGAAAAAAGACAGGCAGCATTGGAAGGAAATTTGTACTGTTAAGCCCGAACCGCTGCCATCAAGACTGAAGACTTTAATTTCACAAGTATACTGTGGCTGTACTAATGAAATTACAAAGAGAGTGTGGTTCAAAGATATACCCGCTTTAAAGAATATTTTAGAAGAAATAAAGATTGAGCTTAAATTATAGGAACAGTAATTCTCATAATTGCCATTTATTTGCGATATTGTATTGAATGATTGCTTTTCAGGTGTTATTTTTACGCAGATTAAACTATTTCATTTTACTGAACTCATATTATTGATTGCACTAAAAATTCTCTTTTGTTTTCTGGTCTTTCTGTGTGCTGAACGTGTCTTATCACAAGAAGGAAAAATAGCAGGCTCAAATACCGGTGCCTCGCCTTCTTTTTATATTTCAGATGCTTCGGATACAGCCGTAATTGATAAAAGCAGTGAAACAAAATCAAAAATATTAAATTACCCTTCCCAATTATTATATCAGGTTTCTTCTATATTTTCAATTTCTAAAAAAGATTTACCCTGGATTGCTATTGCCGGAGGAATTACAATAGGGTTATTTGCTCTCGACGGTACTATAGACGATAAAGTAAAGAATCTTAAAAGGGACCACAACTGGATTAAAAGCACCAGCCCTTTCATTTCGGAATTGGGCGGGAATTATGGACTGATACTCACAGGTGCATTTGCGGGATTCAGTTTAATAGCAGGAAACAATAAAAGTGTAGAGACTTCAGTTTATGCACTCGAATCTGCATTGAGTTCAGGAATTTTTACACGTATCGGCAAAGTATTGGCGGGAAGACAAAGACCCAGTGCTGTTTACGGTCAAATAAAAAAAACTACAGGTAAATGGAGCGGTCCCTTAACTCAATTTGAAAAAGGAAAACATCAGGGAGCTTCAAATTATGATGCATTTCCTTCGGGTCATACTGCAGAAGCTTTTGCAATAGCAACTGTATTTGCCAAACAATATAACAGTACTTCAGTAATTCCGATAATTTTTTATTCAACAGCATCCTTAGTTGGCATTTCAAGAATGATTGAGCACACTCACTGGGCTTCGGACGTTTTCGTTGGTGGTGTAATCGGTTATCTATGCGGAACGAGCACCCTCTATTTTAATAATCACGTCAGCAACCATTCGAAATCCGAAAAAATAGCGGTTTCATTTCAGCCCTCATTTTTCAATTCCGCTTACGGCGGAAACTTCAATTTCAAATTTTAAAAAAATTATAAATACGGATATCAACTCCAATAATATATCCTCTTCGATAATCTTGGATGCAAAAAAACTATTTTTTACCTTTCAAACTCCATAATCTCTATTTACCCCCCGGACTATAATATATTTTTTTCATTCTTGAACTATTTGTTTTTTCTTTTTAACTTACACTATGCGGAGGATTTTATAGGTTAACTTGAAAAAGATAACTTCAATATTTTTAATTTTTTTATTATTACTCGATTCTTGCGGATTTTTCCTTGTTTATATCGAGCTCTCCAGCCTATTTAAACAGGAAGCCACTGCAAAAATTAATGATTTTATTCCCGATAACCAGCTGGAGGTTATTGCGTTCCATTTATCGGAACTTTCAAATGCATCCTCCTCCCTCAGGATTTTAGAGAATAACGAAATAAAGATTAATGATGCACTTTACGATGTGTACAAAAAAGTAGTAACGGGTGATTCAATATATTTCTACTGCATAAATGATGCAAATGAAAATATACTGGAGTCCGCTTTTACCATATATGTAGATACCAAGACTCAGGATACCTCTAAAAATATTCCGTTGCATAATATTCTTGTTAATATTTTTAAAGTTGCCATAGTTCCGTTAGAATTTAACTACAGTTATAATCAAAGCAGTATAAAATTTACAACTCACGTCGATTATTTATTTCCTCAACACGCAGTCGATATACCCACTCCGCCGCCTAAAAGCTAATCTAAATAAAGTAATACCTTTTTAAGTATTTTTATCTGAAATATATAGTTTTAAAGCTATTTGTTTTTTACAAGATACATTAATATTTATATTTACAATTATTTTTTAAGAATTAAAATTTGTACTATTATGAAAAAACTATTTCTAATTATGTTTTTCTTTACCCTTTCTTTTAATTTTGTTTACGGACAAAAAGAAGATAAGGACACTATGAAATTTTATTTACCGACAGAAATTAATGTAACTGCACCAAGAATGGAATTAAAACTTAAAAACATTCCATTCTCAACAAGTGTTATTACTGAAGATGTTCTTGGTACTTCTTCTAAGACAATCTCTATAGACGAAGCACTTAAACTCGTTCCCGGAGTCAGAATAGATAACCAGGCTGATGGAATGAGAGTCCATATGTCTATTAGGGGACAGGGAATCCTGACAGAAAGAGGAATCAGGGGAATCAAGATTCTTTACGATGGTCTTCCTTTAAATGACCCGACAGGTTTTGCGCCGGACTTTTTTGATGTAGATTTTGCAAATGTAAGTAAAATAGAAGTTTTAAGAGGTCCTGCAGCTTCACTGTTCGGGGGAAGCTCATCAGGAGGAATTATCAATATTATCACTCAAGATCCACCTAAAAAACCGTATTTCGGAGAAGCATTGGTTGATTACGGTTCAACAAATTTTTGGAAAGCAATGGGTAAATTCGGTGGCGGTTTTGATAAAGCTAATTACTTTACTTCATTCTCAAGATCAATGGGAGAAGGATACAGAATCCATACACATTACCAGGGCGATAATTTTTATGCAAAAGCTAACTTCCTGCCTTCATCATCTTTCAAGATTACTCCAATCTTAAATTATATTGATGTTTACCACGAAAATCCTGAAGGCCTTAATCTCGACCAGTATGCAAGAGACCCAAAATTGCCAAACGATGATGCTATTCCGTTCAACGAATACCTTGAAACAAAACGTCTTTCGACAGGTATCGTAGGACAATGGAATAGTTCAAACCAGCATGTTGTTGACTTCAACGCATTCTATAAAAACACAAAATTCACCGAAGCCAATAACAGGACTTTTACGGACAGAAAATATGATAACATCGGCGGGACCTTGCAGTATACATTAAACAGTGGATCCCAAAAAAGTACTATTAAAAATCATTTCAGCGTAGGTTCCGATTTGCAGCTGCAAAAATTTAATGAGCAACAGGTTGATAACGACCACACCGTTAGAGGTACTACAATATTATCCGATGAAGACGTAAAGCAAACCGGACTCGGTGTGTTTGCAATCGAAAAACTCGACTTTGCAAAATACTGGTCCGTAATGTTAAGCGGCAGATATGATAAAATTAAAAATGAACTTACCGATAACTTAAAAGACCCGATTGACCTTTCAGGTAATGCGGATTTCAGCAAGACAACAGGCAGAATCGGAATGACTTATGCTCCTATCGAAGAAGCTAACTTTTTTGCAAACTGGGGTCAGGGTTTCCTCCCGCCTGCAACAGAAGAATTAGCTCAAAATCCCGATGCATTCGGCGGATTCAATACACACCTTACTTTTGCAACATCAAATGGCTTTGATTTCGGTATCAGAGGTACGATAAAAGACATATTCTACTATGATGCAACAGGATATTATCTTAAAACTGAAAATGATTTCGATAGATACAGAGTTCCGGATAGAGGAGTAGAAACATTCTATCAAAATACAGGTGCAAGCAACAGAATGGGTTTTGAACTTTATACTAAGTTTTTCCCAGTGAGACCCTTGAAAATCGAATTGGCATATACTTTCTCAAGTTTCAAATATAAACTTGATACACCGAAACTCGTAGTAATGGATGATACTACTATCCATAAATATATACAGGATGGAAACTATTTACCGAATATTCCTCAGCACCAGATTTATGTTGATATTCAGTATTCCGATTTATTACCGCACATTTCTGTTGGTTTAAGCGGTGAAGCTTTAAGCAAATGGTTTATTGACGGTGCAAACTTAGAAACTGAGGCAGCTCAGGGCTATGCACTTTTACATGCAAGAATAGTTTATAGTGCAAAGATAAAAAATATCAACTATGAATTAAGTTTTAGCGTAAAAAATATAGCCGATAAGCAATATGTAGCTTTTACCGAGCCTGACCCGGGTGGGAATTCATACCAGCCTGCAGCAAGACGTCAGTTCTTCGGTGGCTTTAAAATTTTGTTCTAAATTATATTTCTTCTTTATTACGGAACAGGGATGTTATCTCCCTGTTCCGTTTAATTTAAGGTTGATTTATTAATATTTGTTTTATATTTTATACTGTTGTAATATTTAAAAAATTTTAAGCTGTTAATTGAAGAGATTATTATCAATATTTTTAGTTTTATTAATTGCATTTAACACAGGCGGATACCTCTTTATTTATTTTCAGGTTGGTAACTGCTTCAAGCAAATTGCATTTAATAAAATTAATGATTATATACCCCTAGATAATCTCGAACTGATTAAAATAAATGTAAAATCCGTTGATTTCAATAATACAGATATATATGAGAGAATTAATGACAGAGAGGTTTCATATTTCGGTAAGATGTATGATATTTATAAAGAGGAAACCTCAGGCGATACACTTTCATTATACTGCGTGAGTGATGAAAAAGAGGATGTCATTAATAATGCTATATATACTTACATCAACGATAAAAAGAACGACAATTCGAATTCGGCACTGGCTAATATTATTAAAATTTTTATAACCATTGCTATTGTCCCCTGTGAATCGAACCATAAATCAATCAATACTTATCAAAATATTTCATACCTATACCAAATTTCTTATCAAAACATTTTTCTTGATGTTCCTTATCCACCCCCAAAAGTTTCCTAAAAAATAATTGTAATCTATTTAATTTATTATTTGGAAATTACTGCCGGTTTATAACCGGGATAATGTATAAAAATTAATCAGTTTGATAGTGTTTTCACTTTGATTAGTGCATTTTCAGGGTGAAAAAGAATTTAAATAAAGATTAATGTTTATTTATCCCCAATAAGTAAAATTTTGTCATTAGTTCCGGGAAAAAACCAGTTGTAATGGCCGGTTTCACTCTCGTGAGTGAATTATTGAGCATAAATGATTCTTAAAAAAAAAGAACTTGCTCAAAAACATTCTAAGCAAAGCGGGGCTACCATTTACGGACCTCGCTTCTTGGGATGCAGAAAAGACGTACAAAATTTTGATTCATGAAAAAAGATTGCTAAAAGACAAATTTCTTCTTGTAAAGAAGATTGCTAAAAGAGACATTCTAGAAAAGCGGGGTGACCTTTCTGCATCCCGCTTTATAGAATGCAAAAAGCAAAATTTTTCCAATTAAATTAAATAGATTAGTAAAATCGATTTTCTTCTCAAAAAGAAGATTGCTAAAGATACATACCGGGGATAGCGAAGTGTCTTCCTCACATTTCGCACCTCGGGTGTTTTTAAAATAAAAAGATTTCTTCTCATATGAAGACTGCTAAAGATAAATTCTAAGCCCGGCGAAATACTGTACCTTACTGCCCGCCCCTTATGAATTACAAAACAATGATACATTCCGTGAAATGCGGGGTAACTTCCTCGTCCCCGCATCTCCGGATGTTAATTTAAATTTTAAAAATATGTTTATATGAGAGGATATTTGAACGGATATTCTAAGGTAAAATGATCAATCACACAGTCTTTCCACAAGTAATAAATTCAAAAATATTGAAAAACAATGAAATCTTTTTACATTTATAAAATGCAAAATATGAATTACATTGTCTTTAGAGGATAAATTTAAAACCCAAATTTTTAGCATGAAAAAGTATTTACTTCTTATTTTTATCATATCCCTGTCATCTATAACATTCTCACAGGAAAAAGAAAAGGACAGCCTAAAATATGAAACCGAAGAACTTGTAATTACAGGTACAAGAACTCTCGAAAAAATAATCGATATTCCTTATTCTGTATTTAGAGTTGACCCGCAGGAACTTCAATATGGTAAAAAAGTATCAGCTAAAAGTGTTCTCGCAGATGTACCGGGTTTATTCCTTCAATCCAGATACGGAAATAAAGAAATAAGAGTCACAATCAGGGGGTACGGCACCCGCTCCAATTCAGGAGTACGCGGAGTCAAGATTCTTCAGGATGGGATTCCGGAATCAGAGCCGGATGGTGAAACTGTTGTAGATGCTGTTGACTTCACATCACTCGGAGGTGTGGAAGTCGTTAAAGGAAACCTGTCATCTATATATGGCAACTCTCCCGGCGGTGTTGTAAACTTCCTATCGGATTTGTACTTTCCAAAAAATTTCGTAACAACAAATAATCAGTACGGAAATTACGGCTTCAGGCAGAATGGTCTGAAATTCGGAATCAGGACAAATGACTATAGATTTTTTATGAGCTATAATTACAGAAACCTTGATGGATATAGGCAGCATAATGCGGAATACGGACATCTGATTAACTCCGTATTCGAAGGATATATAGGTACAAGGTCAACAGTTTCTGTTCTTGCAAATTATGTAAACGGACTAGACAGGCTGCCGGGCTCTTTAACACAACAGCAAATAGATACTGACCCGATGCAGGCAAGGGATATTGCAATAACTCAGGACTTCAGAAATGAAACAAAAAAAGGCAGGCTTGCAGTTAGGTTTAAAACCATTTTCGGTACGAATTATAACAACGAAGTAGAGGTAACGGGTTATGGGGGAATAAAAGATTTTATGAGTGCGGATGATGTGAATTATATGCTAACAACAAGGAATTCTATCGGTTCACTCCTGAGATTTACTAACAGGTCAACTTTAATGAATAAAAATAATGTTTTCACTGCGGGAATGGATTTTGCTTACCAGTCAGGCCCCAGAACATTCTATGATAATTTAGCCGGGCAAAGAGGCCCGAACGTAAACGATGAATTTGAAGATATACAGAGTAATATGGGCTTCTACCTTCAAAATCAATATGAGCTTATAAAAAATAAATCCATCCTGATTCTTTCATCAAGATATGACAGGGTAGTCCTTTCAAAAAGCTCTCTGCAATTCCATGGATTTACCGATACAACAAGGGTTTTCGACAATTTTACGCCTAAAATAGGAATTAATTATAAATTAACCCCGTCAATTGCTTTATATACTTCGTATGGCATCGGAGTCGATATCCCTACAGTAAGCGAATTGGATAATAATTATACAACTTCCAATACAAAATATACTCTGAATCCGGATTTAAGACCGCAGAAATCCCAGAATTTTGAATTAGGAATAAAAGGTAATATTCTTAATCCGAAATCAGAATTTATGAGAAAAATATTATTCGAAGCTACAATGTTCGATTATATAATCCGTGATGAAATTGTGCCTTTCACTATCAATCAGAATACTTTCTTCAGAAACGCAATCAGAACAAACCGACTCGGACTCGAACTTGGATTTATGTGCGAGCCGTTTGAAGGCGTGGAATTTACCACAAATTATACTCTTACTAATTTTAAATACACTGATTACAGAGCGGTTATACAGGGTCAATCGGGAAATACAATCGAAGAATATTCCGGAAATTACGTTCCGTCTATTCCTCAGCATATTCTGAATTTCATATTAAACTTCGAACTGGAAATTTCTGAAAATGTAAATGGTCTTCTCCAGTGGGACTGTGACTACCTTTCTAAAATGTATGCAAACGACCTGAATACGGCTATATCTCCGGGTTATTTTTACGGAAATGTAATGGGCGGTTTTAATGTTACTTTTGGTCACGTAAATACAATTTTATTTTTGGGCTTAAACAATATTTTTGATAAAAGATATGTTGGATATATTAATATAAACGATTTCTTTAACAGGTACTATGAAACAGGTGAGCCGAGAAGTTTTTACTCGGGTCTTAATGTGAGTTATAAATTTTAATGAGAAATTTATATTTGTCATAATCAAATTTAAATGCGAATTCATTTAACATTTTAAATTTAAAATTTAACATTTTAAAAAATATGTTTAAAAAATATTTTAACATTTGCATCTTTATTTTAATATTTGTATCAAATATTTTGTATTCGCAGTATCCCCCTCCATCCGCTAATTTCAGAATATTTCCGAGCACTGTAACACAAACCGAACCTATTGTTTGCATAAGCCCTGTTAACAATATGATTTTATTTGGAAGTTCATATACTATTAATACTTCCACCGGATTTATCAGTGAGGGTGTTTATACATCTACAAACGGAGGTTATAACTGGTTTGGCTCCGATGTTTGTAACGGAACAAATATCAGCAATCACGGCGGTGACCCGGGAGTTTCGATTGATAAAAACGGTGTTTTTATTTTAACTCATATTGGAAAAAATTCCGTAATAGCAGGAGTTTATGCTCACTACTCTACTAACTTAGGTACTAACTGGTCAAACGCTTTTACAATTACCACCCAGCAACCTGAAGATAAAGGCACCAGTTCTACCGACAATAATCCCTTAAGCCCGTTTTATGGAAGAACCTATGCAATATGGGCAAATGTGTTACTTTCTCCGGTCGCAATTCAGTTTTCTTATACATCTAATAGCGGAATAAACTGGACTTCTCCGCAGACAATCAACCCGGCACCTCCACAGAGAAGTTCGGGAGGTTATATTGAGTCTGCAACAGATGGAACTGTATATGCCTGCTGGTCAGGAACTGCAACCCCTTACCCGACAATTTATGCAGGATTTGCTTCTTCATCAAACGGAGGAAGTTCGTGGAATGTTCAGCAAAATATATATCCAATAAGCGGGATTGAACCCAATTTACCCACAAAATCGAATATTCGTGTCAATAGT
>PMIW01000031.1 GCA_003158365.1 Ignavibacteriota bacterium
TGGAGTCTTTGGAGTCTTTGGAGTTCGCGGAGTTCGCGGAGTACTTTGAGTATATCTGAGAAATACTAATTTCAAATTGCTAAATTCTAAATAAATACTAAATAATAATTTACAAATGCCTGCCTTTAATTAGGAATTTAGATATTAGAATTTGTTTAGAATTTAGTTTTTAGAATTTAGGATTTAAAAATTTTATTTAATCATTAACATTTTCTTCGTTTCCACAAAATCCCCTGCCGACAATTTATAGAAATACACACCGGATGGATATTGCGCCCCGTTCCATTTAACTTCATATGTCCCGGGTGATTGCTTTTCATTTACCAAAGTAGCCACTTCTTTTCCAAGCGCATCAAATATTTTAAGTATAACTAAATTACTATTTGTCGGAGACCCGCCCAGGTGGGTTATCTGATATTTGATATTTGTAGTTGGATTAAACGGATTCGGATAATTTTGTGATAATGAAAATTTATTCGGTGCAATATTACCGTTGTTAGAAATACCTGTCAGTAAGCTTCCTCTTAATATTGTCCCTGCTTCTCCTGCAGCCCATCCGAAACCTGAACTATTGAAATTTATTGTATATAATTTCCTGTTCTGTGTTGTCGGAAAATCCATTGTCCAGTTATCCCCGCCATTTGATGTCTTATATATCGAACCTCCAAATGAATGTGCGGATGTATACCATCCCGTATTCGCATCTATAAAATAAACAGAAGTGTATACTCCCGGAGGACTGTCATTTTTTCCGTTAACCGCTGAAATCTGGTTATTCCAGGTCATTCCGCCGTCAGTGCTTTTCATTATTGTATATACATTTCCCGTTACCCATCCCGTGTTATCATCTATAAAAAATATAGAAACTAAGTTGCGTATACTATTGTAATTTAATACCCAGTTAATTCCACCGTTTGTTGTTTTGTATACTGCCTGACTGCAAGCTATCCAGCCTGTATTTTCATTTATAAATCTTATAGAATTTAAATTATTTGAATTAACTCCTGTCTGGAAAGTCCAGTTGATGCCGCCATTTGTAGTTTTCAGGACAGTGCCGGTATCGCCTGCTGCCCAACCGGTCTGTGAATTTATAAAAAATACTGATCTTAGTATATTCGAAGTCCCGCTCGGTTGAAATTGCCAGTTCTCCCCCCCGTCAATAGTTTTTAATATTTTCCCGCTGTCTCCGACAGCCCATCCTGTCATGGAATCAAAGAACTGCACACCAAGAAGAAGATTATTTGTACCGCTTATCTGATTGTTCCAGTCTATCCCGCCGTTCGTTGATTTTACAATAGTACCGTTTATACCAACTGACCAGCCTGTATTTGAATTTGCAAAACTCACGGAATAAAGGTCATTGCTTGTTCTGCTTGTCTGAATTATCCATTGTGAAAATGCATTCGAATTAGTAAGTGTGTAGAAGAAGAGAAAGAGTATTGCAAATTTTTTCATAACTTTATTGCTTTGTAAAGAATTTCTTAAAAATTGTAAATTTAAATCAATGATAGAAACCTGTGGAATATGATTAAAGTTTCTGACATATAATTTCAAAATTACTATTTGGACATATATTCGATTTAACTTTTTGAACACTATTTTACATATTAATTTTATCTTAAAAACGTTAAGTTTACAGATATTTTTTGAAGAAAGAGAATCTAACTGAATATTTTTTCAAATTTTAAATTCAAATTATGTTTAAAGGACATCCGAAAGGTCTTTATGTCCTCGCACTTTCCAATATGGGTGAGCGTTTCGGATACTATACTATGCTTGCCATATTTACACTGTTTATTGAGGCAAAACTCGGTATTCCCGAATCGGAAATCGGACAGGTGTGGGGGATATTTTTAGCAGCTGTGTACGGTCTGCCTATTTTAGGCGGATTGCTCGCTGACAGACTCGGCTACGGAAAAATTGTTGTAACAGGCATGATAGTTATGTTCCTCGGATATGTTTTGCTTTCTTATCCGCCTGCTGGAACTCCACTGCTTTTCTCGTCGCTTTTTATAATCGCCCTCGGAACAGGATTCTTCAAAGGCAATATGGTTGTTCTACTCGGTAATTTGTACGAAGACCCGCAATATAAAAAACAGCAGGATACCGCATTTAATATTTATTATATGGGTATCAATGTCGGAGCCTTCTTTGCACCATTTGCGGCAACTGGAATGAGAAATTTGTTTTTATCGTTCGATAAATATTATTATGATGCCAACATTCCGAGATTTGCACACAACTTTATAAAAGACCAGTCCAGTCTCAGCGCCGATGCTCTCGCAAAGTTCAAGCAGATTGCAGTGCAGATGACTGGAAACGCGAATATTGATTTGGCTGCATTTTCAAAAAGTTATCTTGCCTCGCTGAGCGGAGCTTACAATATGGGATTTGCAATCGCAGCAGTTGCAATTGTGATTTCATTTTTAATATTCCTTTTATTTAAAAAATATTACACCCACGCCGACTATATTCACAAAAAATCAACAGAGGCAGGAGCAGTCGCCGAACTTACTCCAAAGCAGACTAAGGACAGAATTGTCGCATTAATACTGGTTTTCATCACGGTAATATTTTTCTGGATGGCATTCCACCAGAACGGTCTGGTGCTTACACTATTTGCAAAAAATTACACATCAAGTCACGTTTCGAATCTGACTTATATATTATTTGATTTACCTGCGCTTCTTTCGCTGATAGCAGTTATAATGGGAATTGTATTCCTCATTTTAAAAAGCGAAACAGTAACAAGTAAGATTATAGGAGTAGTTCTGATGGTCGTAGGTGCGATTGTATTATATACAAGATATATAAACTTCGGCGTTACAAACAGGATTGACCCGGAAACATTCCAGGCGTTTAACCCTATATTTGTAGTGTTCCTTACTCCTGTTATTATAGCATTCTTCGCATCTTTTATTAATAAAGGAAAAGAAATTTCATCTCCGAAGAAAATTGGAATTGGTATGTTCATTGCTGCGTTTGCATATGTATTGATGGTAGTGGTAGCATTTATAGGTAAAGACGGAAGCGCACTGGATAGTCCGCTTCTTATAAAAAATTCGACAGGAGGCTCGGTATCGAGTATGCTTGTGTCACCGTACTGGCTTATTTCAACTTATTTTACTTTAACTATTGCAGAGTTGTTCTTAAGCCCGATGGGACTTTCGTTCGTTGCTAAAGTAGCTCCGCCAAAATATAAAGGGCTTATGCAGGGCGGATGGCTCGGAGCAACAGCACTTGGGAATTATTTATCGGGTGTGATTGCAGTCCCGTATGCTAACCTGCAGTTATGGCAGACTTTTTCCTTGCTTGTATTGACTTCTGTAATTTCGGGTGTGTTTATTTTTTCGGTTTTAAAACGGCTGAATGCGGCAACAACATCTTAAGTTGGACTCTAAAAAAATTAATAATATTATCTCAACTTTTGAAAAGCATTATGCTGAAAAAAGTATTAATAGAAAATCTTCTGATATTCTGGACACTTTGATTGCAACAAAACTGTCGCAGAATACAACAGATAAAACTTCAAGCATTGCTTTTGGAAACCTGAAAAGAGAATTTAAAAACTGGGATGAATTGATAGGTGCTCCGATTGGTAAAATTAAAAATCTTATTAAGGTATGCGGTCTTGCTTATTCAAAGAGTAAAGATTTGAAAGCGATGGTTAAGCAGATAAAGAATGAGAAAGGAAAAGTAAATCTTGATTACCTGAAGAAACTGAGTGATGAAGAAGTTTATAAGGAGTTGACAAAGTTTAAAGGGATTGGAGTTAAGACGGCATCGTGTGTACTTGTTTTTTCACTTGGACGCGAGGTATTCCCTGTAGATACTCATATACACAGGGTTTTGAACAGGCTCGGGATTGTGAAAACTAAATCCGCAGAAGAAACATTTGAATCTGCAAAGCGATTAATCCCGGGAAACAAGAAGTATTTTTTACACAGGGCAATAATAATGTTCGGCAGGAATATATGCAGGGCAAATAATCCGTTCTGCGGTTCTTGTTTCCTTTACAAAAATTGCTCTTACGAAAATAAAAATAAGGGTAGCATAAAATCGACAAATACCGAAAACAATTTTTTAATTCTTGATGGAATATAACTTTTGAAATTAGATAAAGATAAAATAAAGAAAATTCTTGTAATAAAATTCGGGGGAATCGGAGATGTTCTGCTTTCAACTGTTGTGTTGTCAAATCTAAAAATTTATTTTCCAAATGCAGAGATTTATTTTCTTACTCATTCAAGCTGCAGGGATATTGTTAGCGATAATCCTTACCTTAAAAGATATTTCACTTTTAACTTTGGATTTGACGGAGCATGGCGCCTGATGAAAAATATTAAATCCCGGAATTACGATTTAATAATAGACTTATACGGAAACCCCCGCTCGGCTCTGGTCACATTCTGGAGCAGGGCGAGATACAGGGTAGGATTCAATTTCAGGCATAGGAAATATGCATACAATATAATTGCTCAGGGACGCGGCGGCAGTGTTCACAATGTTGAATTCAATCTCGATGCACTCAGAAAAATAGATGTTCCGATTACAAAATACGAGCTTGCTGTTTATATTAAAGATATTCACAAAAATTTTGCGGATAAATTTTTAATAAAAAACGGAATAGATAAAAAAGAAATATTCGGAATACTTATTTCCGGCGGATGGGAAACAAAGAAATAC
>PMIW01000224.1 GCA_003158365.1 Ignavibacteriota bacterium
ATCATATATTATAAAACCTATTTAAGTCCCTGTAAGTTCAGAAAATTAATCCCGTAAACCGGTATATTTAATATTGTATAAACAGCTTATAATTTACTATCTTTAAAAATATATTAAAAGGAAGATATTGGGGGTAATATTTTAAATTTATAATTCCACATCATTTAAATATTACCTGACACAAAAGAAGTCAAATCATCATTGACAATACTTNNTTTACTTAATATTTGACATTCCCGTTTTATGAAAGTTTAAATTTTTATTAAAATTAAAAATTTAATTTTTATGAAAAAGATTATTTTCATTTTTATTTTTACTGCATTTCTGACAAACTACATAAATGCGCAATGGGTTTTAACTAATGATACAATATGGCATGACGTTGAAGCTTTTTCAGATAATGGGAATTATTTGTTTGCAGCAGTACCGTCAGATGGTGTTTATAAAACATCAAATAATGGTTTAACATGGAGTTTATTTAATGTAAAAATTAATGCTCGAACTGCAAACTGTATAGCCGCAAAAAATAATATGGTTTTTCTTGCTACTGATACTGGTTTGTACAAATCGACAAATAATGGGAATAACTGGTTTATTGTAGATAATTTAATTGGGAATTATATTGAAGCTGTTACCGTTGCTGAAAGTTTTTTATTTATTGGAAAATATGATGGAATATTCAGATCTGATAATTGGGGAACAAACTGGGTAATGGTAAATAATGAAATTCAATGGCATTATCACGATGTAAGGTACTTTGCATATTCAAATAATAACTTGTATGTCGCACTGGATAGTATACCTTATCATTTAAGGATTTATAAATCAATAAACTTTGGTAATAACTGGTCTCTTATAAGTCAGGATATTCCGAGCTGGAATATACCTTATTCATTGTATGCAAGTGATAATCTCTTATTGTGTGGTACCAGCCTGGGAATTTATGAATCTTTAAATTACGGTGCAAACTGGAGTTTAATAAATGGAATTCCGGTGAATATTGGCTTATTTGGTTATGCGACATCCGGAACTAAAAATATTTTTATTAGCACCTGGGGATATGGCAATTTTTATGTTTCAAATAACTATGGTCAGACGTGGAATATAAAAAATGAAGGGTTAGGTGGAGGGTTTTCAACTGCAGTATATAAATTTGGCGACTATTTATTTTTAAGCTGTGGTGCAATTTTCAGACGACCAATTAATGAGCTTGTAGGAATAAGAAACATCAGTTCAAACATTCCTGACAAATACTATTTATANNGTAAATGAAAAACAATCACCGGGAACGTACGAAGTGAGTTTCGATGGAAGCAATTTATCATCGGGAATATATTTCTACAGCTTATTCTCAGATGGTCGGCTAATTGATACTAAAAAATTTATGCTTTTAAAATAAAGCTTTTAACATTTATAGTATAAAAAAAACGTTCCCAATCAGGGGATTGGGAACGTTCAAAATATTGGTATTTCTTTTTTATTCGCTCTCGTGTCGGGGAGTCTCCTGTTCTTCAAGGGACTCCCGACACATAATTATCTACAATACTGCTTTTATTCTCTTTATCGCTTCTCTTATATTATCCCTTGAGTTTGCATAAGAGAATCTCAAATATCCTTCGCCGTATTTACCGAATGCTGTTCCTGCAAGTGACGCAACTCCGCCTTTATATAATAAATGATCGTTTAAATCTCTCGATTTGTAGCCTGTCTTTGTGATATTCGGGAATGCATAAAATGCTCCGTGAGGCATTATGCAGGAGAATCCTTTTATCGTATTCAATCCTTCGATTATAATTTCTCTTCTTGCAATAAACTCTGCTCTCATTTTGTCTGCGCCATCCTGCGGACCTTCGAGCGCTTCTATGCAGGCTTTCATCACCATTGCATTGTTGCAGGAATTACTGTTTGTCATGAGTTTTGCCAGCTTCTGTGCAAGGTCTGCATTCATAACACCGAATCCCGCTCTCCAGCCTGTCATGGCATAGGTTTTCGAGAATCCGTCGAGGATAATTGTTCTTTCCTTGAATCCCGGAACCTGTGCAATGCTGAACGGCTCGCCTTCAAATACAAGACGGCTGTAAATTTCATCACTCAAAACCGTTATGTCTTTATCTTTTATTATTTCTGCAATTTTTTCAATATCTTTTCTGGTTAATATTCCGCCTGTCGGATTCTGAGGTGTATTTAGTATAAGCATTTTAGTCTTATCCGTAATAAGCTTTCTCAATTCTTCAGGGTCGAATGCAAATTCTTTTTCTTCTTTCAATTGAATTGGAACTGCCGTGCCACCCATGAAATTAATCATAGATTCGTAAATCGGGAATCCCGGGTTCGGATAGATTACTTCATCACCTTCTTCAATCAATGCAATGATGGCAAAAAACATAATCGGTTTTCCGCCCGGTACCATCACGACTTCGTCGGGAATAAAATTCATTCCGCGTGTCCTGCTTACATATTTTGCGATTGCAGTCCTTACTTCGACAGTTCCTGCCGAAGGAGAATAATGTGTATCACCCGCTAAAAGCGATTTGATTCCGGCATCTACTATATTTTTTGGCGTGTCAAAATCAGGTTCGCCGATTTCAAGATGTATAATACTTTTACCTTCTGCCTCAAGCTTTTTAGCTTTTGCCAGAACCTCAAAAGCTGTTTCCGTTCCGAGGTTACTCATTCTTTTTGCGTATTTCATAAGATTAAAAATTTAATTTTGTGTATAAAAAACTTTTTCAAATATTTTAAAATATAACCTTTTTATGTGGTAATTTTTACTTGAGAAGGAAAAATCTATAAATTTTAATTATCTGATTATCAGTGGGCGATTAAGGATTCGAACCTCAGACCCCTTCGGTGTAAACGAAGTGCTCTAACCAACTGAGCTAATCGCCCTGATTTTTTTCGAATTAGACTGTTAAAATATCGTTTTTAGGTGTAAGTTTCAAACCAAATTTTGGGTTTAATTTAAAATTGAAAATAGGTTTTAAAAATGGTATTTTTTAATAAATTAAATAATTTAAGGAGATTTATCGATGTTTAAAAATCTAAGCCACGGAATTCTTGTTTTTGCAATCATTATCAGCATATCAACTTTATCGTCCTGCGGTAAAAACGACAACAAGGATAAAACAGAAAAAGATAAGAAACAGACAAGCGACCTGATTAAAAAAGATGATAAAGGCGAAAAAGTTGATTTGAAATATGCGCCGAAAGTAAATGATAAGTTCAGCTATAAAATGACTGCGAAAACTGTATCAGTTGAAAAAAGTCCTTATACAAGAGACAAGGAAATAACATCTGAAAATACAAATACTTTTTATTATAAACAGGAAGTCACGGAAATAAGCAGCGCAGGTGTCGTGACCTATAAGATAAAATATGATAGCATCCTGGCAAGCTTTAAGATTTCAAGCATGGATTCATCCATTACTGTACTGTATAATTCCAATGTTAAAGATTCTGTTTACAAAATGCAGAGTAATATTTTAAATAATGCTTTGATTGGAGAAGAATTCAAGATGAGGGTATCACCTCTCGGAGAGATTCTTGATGTCTACGAACTCGAAAAAATTCATGATAATATTTTCAAGGCCTTCGGTGATACTCTGAAACAACAGCAAAAAGAGAACCTGAAACAATCTCTGGATATTGTTTCAGAATTAAAGAAAATTTCTACCAACCAGTTTCAAAAATTCCAGGGCGGGGAAATTTATAAAGACTCAAGCTGGTCCTTTACTCAGGAGACAAGTATTCCTTTCCTGCAAATAACCGTGTTCCCGATCAGAAATATCTTAGATTATAAAGTAAAAGAATTTCAGAATTCAAACGGCGACGTAATTGTTGTAATAGATGCAAGCCTTAATATAGATTTTATTAATAAGGAACAAAAAGATAAATCGGGTGTCAGTATAAAAGTTATGGAATCGAAACCGGAAGGTAAAGGTTCGATTTTCTATAACCTGACAAAAGGATGTATCGTTAAAAAAGAAACGAACACAAAAATACCGATGGAAGCAAAAATTACGGTAAAAGGTCAATCCGCAAATGCAATACAAAATACTACTACTTCGCTGAGTTTGGAATTATTGTAATTTATTTAAATTCATCACGGAGTAAATAAACCGGTATTGATTTTTTAAAAACACATCCGGTAATTAACCGGTGAACATTTTTTCACCGGTTCAAAAATTCAAAGAAATTAAAACACTATGGTCAATTACACTATCATCGAACACCCGTTAGTTTCACACTATCTTACTGTATTGAGAAATAAGAATACTTTAAAGCCTGAATTTAAAGAAGCTCTCGACAGGATATCATATCTTCTTGCAGGATATGTTTATTCTAACCTGAAAACTGATGAAGTTACTGTTCAGACTCCTTTGAAAAAATGCAAGGGTAGAACGATAAAACACAACGTTGTATTGCTTCCAATCCTGCGTGCAGGTCTTGGACTGCTTCAGGGTTTCTCTGCACTGCTTCCAAATGTTTCTATAAGCCATATGGGATTGTACAGGGATGAGGAATCGTTACGGCCTATAAAGTATTATTTTAAATTTCCTGATGTGAAGCATAAGGAAAATCTGAAAGTAATTATTCTTGACCCGATGGTTGCAACAGGGGGAAGTTCAATTTTTACGATAGAATATTTGTTAAATATGGGAATAAAAGATATTAACCTTGTTTCATTATTGTGTGCACCCGAGGGAATTAATGCGATTGATAAAAGGTTTAATAATATTCAGAAAAAGTATATAAAAATTCTTACTTGCAGCGTTGATGAAAAACTTAATGATAAAGGCTATATTGTCCCGGGACTCGGTGATGCAGGCGACAGATTATTCGGAACATAATAAACCGGAAAGAATTTAAATGTTAAGCAACTATTACAGGAAAAAGCTCGATGAACTTCTGCAGTCTTGCAAGATAAACCTTTCAACA
Organism: Ignavibacteriota bacterium; assembly: GCA_003158365.1. GTDB lineage: Bacteria > Bacteroidota > Ignavibacteria > Tepidaquicellales > Tepidaquicellaceae > FEN-1279. Next base: position 4,939 of record PMIW01000224.1, read on the forward strand.
AAAAGGGTTGATGAGAATCTTATTACAAATGCATTCAGGTTCGCTCTTGACGCACATAAAAATGATAAAAGAGCTTCGGGTGAACCGTATTTTTCCCATCCCTATGAAGTTGCATTAATTGTTGCAAAAGAAATTCCGCTCGATGATATCTCTGTTGCAGCAGCCCTCCTGCATGATGTAGTCGAAGACACTAAATTCACCATAAAAGACCTGCAGGCAGAATTCGGAAATGAAGTTGCTGAAATCGTGGATGGCGCAACCCAGATAGAGGGGCTGACCGAGAATTACGAACTGAAGCAAATCGAATCCTATAAAAAAATGCTTCTTTCAATGACTTCGGATATACGCATTATGCTGATTAAATTTGCCGACAGGCTTCATAATCTCAGAACTCTTGA
>PMIW01000088.1 GCA_003158365.1 Ignavibacteriota bacterium
TCTGTTGCTTCACATTGTTATTGCCCTTCTGTTGCTTCACATTATCATTGCTTTTTTGCTGCTTCACATTTTCATTACCGCTGTTTTTCTTTAAATTGTCATTTCCTTTTTGCTGGTTACCGTTATCTTTCCTGGTTTGTTTATTTTCATTTTTATAATCATTTCCTGCAGAATTTTTTTGATTTACTTCATTAAAATTCTTAAAAGATTTCGGTTCATTCCTTACAAAATTCTTATTTTCCTTATTATCCTTGTTTTTATATCTGTTGAAACCGGGTGAATACACATTGTATTCCCTGTCGGAATACCTGACTTCTTTAAAATCTCTGACATGATGAATATTAACAGGGTCAAAATTTCTTCCATAAATGTTCTGAATATTATATATATCCGGACCTCTGTTTATTATCATATTATTGGAAAAAACCAAACCAACGGTTCCTGTCATTATGCTAATCGAAATCCTGTTACCATCATCCCCGTATGGATTATAGTATCTGTATATATCGGGATCACAAAAATGTCTTCTTTCCACTATTTCATAGTCATTATCATCTATTAGAGAAACGCTTAAATTGCCGTCACTAAAATAAGCAGAAGGTGGTAATGGAGCCCAGGATACATAATCGTCGTTTTGTCTCCAGTCAACCCATGCAGGAGCCCAGACTCTTCCCGGTACCCATAACCAGCCAGCATGCGGGGAATGTAACCATCTGCCGTGGTGGCTGACTGTTTCTTCATAAGGTGTTCTGCCTCTGAAATACCAGCCTTCATCAGAATTTATCCATTGCCCGTCAGAATAAGGCCTGTATTCAGGCACATCACCCACGGAACCTTCAATTGTCAAATCAGGTGAGGGACTCCAGACAAATACCATACCCATTTCAGCATCTGCATAAGCAGTATTAACACCTAATAGACCGGATACTGAAAAGTTTTTGTTACCTGAACTGTTATTCAATGAAATTTTGGATTTCAGACCAACATCTTCAGGATTTACCTGTATCCACTCGCCGTATGGAGAAAGCTGGTCGTAGAATTCTTTATAATCTACAGTCAAAAGATCTTCATCGGTTTCAGTAATATCCTTTTCATCAATTGCGGATGAATCTGTTGCGATGTCCTGTTGTTCTTTTTGTATTTGTGTAAGACTTTCATGTGCTACCTTCGAGCAGGAATAAAGTAGAAACACCGAAGTAATCAGGAATGCTAATCCCAATGTACTTAGAACTAATTTTGTTTTCAAAATGATACTTCTTTCTTGAAATTTAAAACTAATTTATCGAAGGTTAAGATCTACGGTGGGTTCTTGAAAGTTAAAACACACAATAAAAGTAATTTTAAATAAACTGTTGTTTAAATTTTTTCTTTTTATTTTTTTCAAAAAATGGTTTTCTTTTTAGAAAATCCATTTTAAAATTATACCGATAAATTTTAGACTACTTTTCTGCCTTGTATCAGCCTTATAATCAGGACAATTACTGCCACAACTAAAAGGATATGGATTAATCCGCCCATTGTATATGAGCCGAACATCCCAAGAAGCCAAAGAATAAGTAGTATTGCTATTATAGTCCACAACATAATTCTTTTTTTAAATTTTATTATTTTTAAAATCATTAATTTAAATTAGACCGGTACACGGCATTTCTTGCCATTTACCAATGAACTAAAAGTAAATGGCAACCCTTTAAAAAATACCGTGTACTCTGCAAATTTGAATTACGGGATATTTTTATTTAAATCGAAACGGTTATGATATTTGAAATCGTGTCTGTATTAATACGGAATAAAATCTGTTATCCCTGCAATTACTAATTTACTGTCTAATGTTACGTTTTAGAGCATATGGAGGAATAAACTAAATTACCTTTCAGATAATCTCTATTTACTTTTTCTGTTTGCAACATTAACATCTACTTCTATCAAAGAACTGTCTTGCTCATTTCCTGATTTTATTTCATTGTTGTAAGCATCAAACCCGCATTTCAAAGCATCTTTTGCTTTTTCTGTTTTACGCACAATCTTATCAACATTTGTATTTAAATAATCTTTAGCAATCTCAATTGTACTTTCAGCTTTATCCTTTGCGTCATTCCAGGAATCATAAGCCATTTTCTTTCCGTCTTCGATAAAATCATTTGTTTTCCTGCTTATGTCTCTCCTTAGATGTTTTCCGGATTCAGGAGCGTATAATAATGCAATGGCACCTCCAATTGCTCCCCCCATAAGGAAACTTGCAAGATACCATGTTGTTCTTTTTATAATTGACATAATTTTTCCTTTTTTATTATTTATGAATATTTTATTATTTTATCAAAATCATTTTTTTATTGGAAACAAAAGACCCCGCTTCCAGACGATAAAAATATACACCACTCGGAAATGCACCTGCATTCCATTCAACATTATAATCTCCTGCACTCTGTGATTCGTTAACCAATATACCCATTAACTTTCCCTGTGCATTATAAATACCTAACTTCACATCACTATTTTTGGGAAGCTGGTAATTGATAACTGTTACAGGATTAAACGGATTCGGATAGTTCTGTAAAAGTGCAAACTCGACAGGATTCACTGTGCCAATTTTATTTATTGCGCTGAAAATTCCTGATGTATTGAATCCATTCAAATAAATATCAAAATTATTACCGCTTCGATAATCCTGCCATACGACCATTGCGCCAAGATTGCCGTTGCTGACTATCATTGGATTTAATTGGTCATTTGCAAAAGTACATATTCCAAAGCCGTTTGCAGACCAGGTTATTGCCGCATTTGAAGCTATTCTCTGTGCGTAGATATCGGAATTACCTGCATTACGATGGTCTTCCCATACAATATAAGCTCCGTTGTTTCCGTCACTTACAAGCTGAGATTTAATTTGGTCTCCCGATGCGGTACAAATAATAATACCCGTTGCAGTCCATTGCACTGCACCTGTAGAATTTACTCGCTGTGAATAAATATCAGCAGTACCCGGACCTGCACCTGTTCTATAATCTGTCCAGGAAATAATTGCTCCGCCCATACCATCACTTACAATCTTAGGGTCAATCTGGTTGTATGCAACATTGTTGTTCATTACAACACCGTCCACTGCCCAAACAGTGGCCAATGCCGGTCCCTGTCTCTGAGCATAAATATTATAATCAGTCGTGCTCCTGTAGTCATACCATACAATTATCACACCACCGGCTCCATCACTGCAGATGTCGGGTTTAAGCTGGTCAGTTGCCATAGTACAGGTAGCAACACCGTTTGTAGTATACATCGGTGCACCTCCCGAGCTAATTCGCTGAGTGTATATGTCAAAATTTCCCGCACGATTATCATACCATGTTATAAATGCGCCCCCGCTACCGTCATTAATAAGTTTGGGTCCGAGTTGCGAAGCTGCCTGATTGCAGACACTTACACCGTTTGCAGTCCAAAGTCCTGCTCCGCTTGAATTCAAGCGCTGTGCATAAATGTCTGCAAAGCCATTGTTGCTTCTGTAATCCTGCCAGGTAAGAATTGCCCCGCCCAGGCCGTCGCTGGTCATCGCAATTGTATCCTGATTAAACACGACAACGCATACAGAAACTCCGTTAAGAGTCCACTGAATTGAACCGCTTGAATTTACCCGTTGTGCAAAAATATCCGTAGTTGTACTTCCGCGATATGATTCCCATGCAATAATTGCTCCGCCGCTGCCATCACTTACAATCACAGGATTAAAACTGCTGTCCTGTGTACAAATCGGGATGCCGTTAGCAGTCCACATTGGATTGCCGGTAGCACTCATCCTTTGAGCATATATTTCAGATTTACCGCTTTGTTTATCCTGCCATGTAATAATAGCACCGCCACTGCCGTCGGTGGTCATCATCGGACTTATCTGATTATTTACTGAATTGGAAACTATTTTACCCTGATATTGTGAGAAAGCTGATATGGGTACCAGAAAAGCTAACACAAGAATTACACCGTATAAAAGTGTAAATCGACCAATAAATTTCATTGGATTTTGAAATTTTGTTTTCATAATATTGCATTTTTAATGCTATTAACTGTTTGTGAAATAATTAAATACCATTTCACTTTTTTCCTTTTACGTATTTAACAGATTAATAAATAAAAGACCCGTTTATTAATCACTTTTAATACGTTGTCCTAACCAAAGAGGATCTCCATAATCATTTCTAAGTTTCAATTGCTTCCCCCCAACAGTTACTACTTCTGCAATAATTATTATTTTACCCTCATAATTTATCTTAGAACCTGTTACTGTAACGTTATCATCAATGTTTATCTTTATTGACTGTTCTTCCAGGTACTCCGCCGGTCCAAGATGAACTAATATTTCACCATTGCTTGTGTAGATGTTCATAATTATATCGTAAGAAGTATTATTCAGAGAGTATATATTTTCAATGCTTCTTACCTGCCCGAGTATTGTTTCAACCGTACCTGTATTATAAATCAGAATAATGTTACTTTCCGGTCCCTGAGCTTTCTGAGCGTATAGGTTGTATGAACAAAGCACAGATAAAAGGATAAATAGAATAAATATTTTTAATTTCATTTTGTTTTTCTTTTCCTGCGAAAAGATTTAAGCTTCCATTAATAAAGCAGGTCTCCAAGATACTGCGGAGACCTGCATTCGCACCAATGAATTATTCGTATCTTTGGTATTACAATCTAAAATCGACACCCGCTACTGCAGTAACCATTGTTCTTGACGCACCGGATTCAAATATATAATGCAGTTTTGCTTTCATTATGATCATTGTAGAACCACCCACAGGAATTAAGACTCCGGGACCTACATTGACACCCATACTCGTTTTTGATGTACTGGCAATTGTTATATTCGGTGTAACGGTGGTAACCACGAAATCTTTTGAAGTGTGAATATATGCACCAATACCCGCTTCNNCGCTTCAAGGAAAAAATTCGCTTTTAACTGAGGTGTCGCGAATATATATCTTGGTCCTGCAGTTATTGCGATGTATGCTCCGTCCGGACCTGCTACATCTGCATCAACTCTTGCAGGTAAATTGAAATATGTTGCATTTAAAAAGAAAGAGGTTTCTCTGTTTACTTTCAGATTTAAATCCAAACCTGCATTCCAACTTGCTTTGTAAATATCGTTCAAACCGCCGGCCGGAAATTGGACACCGATTACGGGGCCAAGGCTGAATATTGGATACGTGGTCTTTTTTGTTTGCGCTACTGATAAATTAGCAGTGAAAAATGCAATCAGCAATAAAGCAAATAGCAATTTATAAATATTTTTAAACATAGTTTTATTCCTTCCATTTTTTAATAACCTTAATTGGTTATTTTTTGTTTTTATAAAAATTTGTAACATTTTATTCTTATCTTTTAACTTTAAATTTAAATTTATCTAAAATAATATCTTACCCCGATTGCCCCGTTAATTGAACCGCTTGTTGTTGGATTTAAATCGAGTATCGGCACGATTTCCAAAAATACATCGACCGGAACTTCAGTAAACTGGTATGACATTCCGAAAGGAATCCTGACACCAAGCCTCATATCGGAATTGTGCTCGTTATTTTTTAATTTTATTCTGCCGCCGACTCCAATATATAAGGGTAAATTAGGTGTTTCAAAAACATTGTAAAAATGATATAAATAATCTGCATGGATTTGTACAGAGCCTTCGTTTACAAATGACCATCCTAAGCCTCCGTCTATTGCAGAGCGTTCCGATAACCAACCTTTGAATGAGACTCCGGTTGGTTCTCCGAACATAATTCCCAAACCAAATCCGGATTTTTGTGATTTCGCAATTCCCGTAAAGCAAAATATAAGTATCCCTATTAATATTAATTTTTTAATACCGCTTACCTTGATGTTAATTCTTCTGATATTCATTCTTAAATTTTATTAAATTTCAAAATATTCTTTCTCAAAGATAAAGCATTGATATTGAATTAGATATAGGGCATAAGGATGAAAAAGGAACTAACCCCTATGGATTAGTATATTTTTCATCTTCAACTCGTCACAAAGCCCTGATTAAAATAAGACCTACCAAAACAGCTCCTATTATAGCGAACACAAGTATTACATCAGAACTAATCTGCGCTTCAGAAATACTTTTTACATCATTTGCTTTTATCGGAATATATTTCCCGTTTTCGAGTTTGACAAATTTAATATGATTGGTTTCATACTCATCCACCAGTTTTGAGCTCAATTCCTGAATAGAATGTGCATTCTTGACAACATAATTGGTCATTTCATTTTGTAAGTTATCCTGCGCCTTTACATGCAGAGACATGAATAACATAAAAATTACTGCAAAGATTACTGTTTTCACGATTAAATCCCTCTTTTGTTTTAATTTATAATTCTTTATTTTATATAGTACCTTAAAATTATTCCCCTCAATATATTTTTTACTATATTCAGATATCAGATGCTCTCAGTCTGATTGATAAAATATGTTCCGTAATTTTTCTTTTTAAAAATAGTAAATCGAAACTTATTTTAGTATAGTGCAGAGGGATGAAAAAGGAATTAGTCCAAATGGTGTAGTAAAAATTATATATAAAAAAATAAAAAATAACGGGTTATTTTAATCTTTCGGTTATTTTCCTGTAACCAGCATATAAATTAAAACTACGGCGGCTGCAGTCATTAAAACAAATGCAGTGATTCCAAGAATATTGGAAACCTTACCGTTGGTATGCTTGCCCATTATTTTTTTATTGTTGGAGATGTGAAGAATAATTGCGATTAAAACAGGAGCTGTCAACCCGTACAAAATGGCAGAATAAATCAGCGCTTTGATCGGTGATATGCCGATGTAATCCAATGATAATCCGAGTATAAGAGAAATTGTTATGACAAGATAAAATGCTTTTGCCTGATGAAATTTTTTATTCAAACCTTCTTTCCAGCCAAATGTCTCGGTAACAATATAAGAAAGTGAACCGCTTAAAACGGGAATGGCTAAAAGTCCTGTTCCTATTATGCCTGCTGCAAAAAGCAAATATGCAAAGTTTCCTGCTAACGGTTTTAATGCCAGAGCCGCCTGTTCAACTGTGTCAATCTGATGAATTCCTCCGTTAAACAAAACAGACCCTGTTGCAAGAATTATAAAGAACATTGTAATATTTGAAAACAGCATTCCGAAATCCACATCTTTTTTCATATCATACAATAACTTTTTGTTGACCATCAGGCCTGTTTTCTTTTGCTTCCTGTCTTCCACTTCCATTGTTGCCTGCCAGAAGAAAAGATATGGTGAAATTGTAGTTCCGAGAATGGCGACAAGAATGCTAATAAAGTTTTTATCAAACTTTATTGTCGGTATGAATGTGGCTTCTAAAATTGCCGTCAAATCCTGTTTATATAGAAATGGAACAACAAAATAAACTAAAAGAACTATGCATAGATATTTCAGGACGGATGCAATTTTTTGATATGGTAAAAAAATAATCAGCACGAGAAGCATAATTGTGAATCCAATACAGAAATAAGTTGCATGAATTGAAGGAAATAACAGATTGCCTACAGCGCCCATTCCTGCTATGTCGGCACNNTTAGTCTTAAGTGTTCCCGCTAAACCACGTGAAGTTACCAGACCTATCCTTGCACACATTTCCTGTATAGAGGCCATAAGCGGAAATGTAATAAGCGCGGTCCAGAGGGTCGAAAGCCCGTACGATGCTCCTGCCTGTGAGTAGGTTGCAATGCCCGAAGGGTCATCATCACTTGCGCCGGTAATAAGTCCCGGTCCGAGTATTTTCCAGAACCGTGAAAGAATATTTGTTTTTTTTTCCATCTTAATTTGGTATCACAGAATCTACGAATCTAAAATACCCGTAAATTTGTACACCCTCAGGTCTCAGTGAAATAACAATTTATTTATATGGCGGAAATAAAACTCCTTTTATACGGTTAATCAGCAGTTTCGGAATATCGTTTTTTTCTCTTTTTTCTTTAATGCTTTTCAGAAGCATTTTGGCCGCTTCTTCCGACGAACCGGAATTATGTCCGGTAGCAAAGAGCCCGTCATTTTTCACCCGTGAGCTCCAGTCAGATCCTTTTCTGTATTGTGAATTTAATTTCATTATTTTGTTTTTTGAAAATTTACTTATCTTTTTATTATTGAGTATTTAGTGAACAATGTACCCTGTTTGTTTGCAGATTTACAGCTTATTAATTCTAAATTTATATCTAATTTTTCTTCTATTACAAAATTGATTCCCGTTCCAAATATTTTAGGCTCGATGGTAAGCCATAATTCATCAATTAATTTTTCTTTTAAAAAAGAAGTGGCAATATGCGCACCGCCCACAACCAGCATAACTTCATAGCCCTCCTTTTCAAAGTGTTTTATCAGTTCTTTAGGAGAATCATTTCTGAATTCAAGCTGTCCGGAAACTTCATATTTTTTATAATTGGAAGGCTGCCCGGTCATAATAACAAGAAGATGATCCGGACTCGGTTTTATTGGATCAAAATTAAATGTCTTGCTGCCCAATACAATAAGCCTGTTATTAACCCATAATTTATCAAAAGAATCCTGGTCTTCCTTAGATGACCACGATTTCACATTAGGGTTATCCCATTTTGTTATTTTTCCATCTAATGTTGATACAAAAATAAGAATTGTTTTCATTTTCTTACATTTATATTTAATTAATTTAATATAAAATAATTCTGCAATGCCGAATCTTCAATTAATTTTCTTACAATTACTTTAAAGCTTTTTCATATCTTTTTGCTACTTCTTCCCAGTTTACAACGTTCCAGAATGCATCTA
>PMIW01000110.1 GCA_003158365.1 Ignavibacteriota bacterium
AAGCGGAATATATTTTTATACACTCAGCACACAGAAGTTTAATACGAGCAAAAAAATGTTGATGCTTAAATGACGAAAATCATTTAAGCAGGGGTACCCTTTTCCTGATAAAATAAACAGGAACGCTTTTTTTATATAAAAATTTATTTTCTATTTCTTTACGGGTTCTTTTTTAGCGTCTTTTTTCACATCTTTCTTTTCATCTTTTTTCACATCTTTCTTCACATCTTTTTTCTCATCTGTTTTTGTAGTGGAGATTTTTTTATGATGTACTCTTCCTTTTTTCCAGTCCAGCCAACCTCTTGCACGGTCGAAAATTGCTGATTTTTTAAGATTGTCGTTCATTTGCGGGATTCTGAGCACCTGTCCCGGATAAATGAGGTGAGGATTTTTAATGGTTTTCGGAATTCTGCTCGGAGCGCTGATTACACCGTTTTCATTGGCTTCCCAGATAATGGGCCACATATGGTGGTTATTATAAATCTCTTTTTTTGCTGCAATAATAAAGAGGTAATCGCCTTTAAGAACTGTATATTCAGGTACGGATAAATCTTTCCAGTTTGCGAGGCATTCTTTTATGCTTCTGTATTTTGTNNTCGCTTTTGTAAGCGTTGTATGTTTCTTTACCTCCAACTTCGCCCCAATAAGCGTCTTCGGCTTTTTTGAGTTCGTCTTTTTTAGCTTCGACTTTTGCGAGGAGGTCGGTTTTATCTTTTTGCAATTCGGCAATTTTGGTAGTTAAATCTGTTTTCTTTGCCGTTAAATCTTTAATTTGCTGTTCCCATTGCTCGTCCGTCATTTCTTCCGGTTCTTTGTTTTCTTCATCCTGTGCGAATGAAATTTTAAGACTGAAGAAGAAGGAGAGAGCGAGCAGGATAATAAATAACCTGTGTAATTTCATTTTATAAGAATCTCCTATTTAAGTTTTTTTAAAATTATTTGCAATTTTTAACGGCATCGGTCAATTTCTGGAAATTCTTAATTGACTCATCCTGTTTTGCGATTTGTTTTTGCAAATCCGCTTTTTCACTTTCGAGCTTGCTAACATCACTTTGAAGTTTTTCAACTTCAGCTTTTAAATCCGCGAGTTGCTTTAATTGTTCTTCATCGGGTCCGCCGCCGCATCCAACAAACAGACCGCTTAAAAATGCGAATGTAAGAAGAACGAAAAAGAGTCTCTTGATTTTTACCATTTTAATACCTCCGGAACTTTTTAAATGTTTATTAAGAATTTAACTATTATTCAAATGTAAAACGATTAATTTTATTTATCAAGTTATATTATCATTGATTAAAAAGGGGCTAACCGGGTCCCGTTAAACGGAATTTTGAGGATTAGAAACAAAAAAACAGGTTTTACGTATGTTTTAATGTCAGGAAATTCTATTTAAATAATAGTATTTTTGAGTGTGTAATATAATTTTAATATTTAATCAGTAAAATAAAGTCATGGAAAATATATTTTTAGTATTAAGTCTTTTTCTTCCGAGGATTACATTAATACTTTTTTATCTCGTTCATTCTATTCCGTATAATAATGTTCCTTTAATCGGGGATGCAATATTAACAATATTTCTTCCCAGGGTTTTGATTCTTATATACATAGTCGAAAACTACGGTACAGGAAGCCCGTGGTTCTGGATACATCTTGTGGTTGCCGTGCTGGTATATATATTTTCGGGGAAGAAAGTATCAAAACGGAAACTGAAAAGAAAACTTGGTTGAATGCGTTCCCAGTCCGGGGATTGGAAACGAGGGTTTTATATAAGGATGAAACGGAATTTGAGATAAAATTTAATCAAAAGTCTAATTGCACTAATTTATTGCAATAAATTCTTTATCTTTAGCTGTTATATAAATTAAATTAATATATATAAATGAAAAAAATCATTTTTTCGATTTTATTACTATCGGTAATATTGATATCGAACGCTTACTCACAGGACCAAATTTCCTCAAAAGATGCAAAAGATAATATCGGCAAGACATTGCAGGTAAAAGGGAAAGTAGCTGCAATATTTATTTCCGACAAGGGGAATATGTTCGTTAATTTTGATGATAAGTCACCAAATCAGACATTTACCGTAGCAATTTTCGCAGGGAAGAATGTAGATACAGGTAAAATCACTGAAGGCTGTGTATTAACTGTTTACGGTGAAATAAAAGAATATAAAGGAAAACCGGAAATAGTAGTTGAGAGTAATGAGCAGATTATAAGCATAGAACAATGAGTAATGAGCAATAAAGAGCGTGAATAGTCAATAGTGAATAGTCATACCTCATCCGGTGAATAATAAATTTTATTAGCCGCCGGTTATAAACTTATTGAGCAAGAGCTGAAACGGTTCTGACGATATTCCCGAATATCCCTTGAACGGATGGTCGAGCACATAAATCAGGTAGAATATCATTACGTTTATGATAATAAAAGTCGCAATGAGAGAAATATGCGTGCCTTTTCTTTTTGTCGTAAAGAAATAAGTATATCCCAGAGATACAGAAAAGCAAATCAAAAGCACTACCCATATAATAGCAGGTGTTGTCTGTTCCATATCGAGAATTCTCAGCCGCCTGTACTGGCTGATAAAATTAAGTCTTTCAAGTGCAATCTGGTATAAATAAGGGTTTGTTATCTGCGCGGTTGGAATTTTAGAATATGTATACCACAAGCTATCAAGTTCCGCTTCGGCCAGTTTACTTGTATTTCCATTTTCCATTTCCGGCCATTCATCATCGACCACTGCTTTAGTATAGCAGATAATTTTATCAGTAATTATTTTTTTTACTGAATCGGGAAATGAGCGTGTATCCCTGTAAAAATTTGATAAATAAGATGTTTCATTAGCTACATTTTGCTGTGCACGTTCGTTATCATACCAGTTTGCATATACAACGAAAGCAAGCAACACGCCGTATGAAATAGAGAAGGCATTAAAAATATAACTTGCAACGGTATGATTTTCCGATAATCTTTCGTGGGTGAATTTTTTTCTGACGATTATAAATCCTATAAAAGTGAGCAGCAGGCTGCCTGCAACAAGAATTGCAAGTTCAATCAACATCGGGAGAACGACTAAAAATGCCATATGAAAAAATAGATTAAGTGAAAAATTAATTTACATAAAAAATTAACTTAATAATTCAAGAGTTTCAATTTAAATGATTATGCTTATTTAAATGATTCGATAATTACTGTAAATTAGTTTTATACTAAAAAAACTTAATTGATAACGAAATGATTATATGCTATCTTACATCTTTTAAAACCTGCATATAAATTTTAAATCAAAATGGAATATAATTTTGGAAGATTTACGGACAGTTATAAACCGAAAGAGAAAATAAATTACTGGACATCGGCATCAGATCTTTTCGAGGCGAAAAAATATTTTGAAAGTTACAGGGAATTTGTTAAATATCTTTCAGATGATGCGATAGGAAATGTAAAACCTTTAGAAGGCGGGAGCGGTGCGGATTTCGAGCTGGTACAGGGTTCAAAACTGATAAGGGTGCATTTTACCGATGAAAAGGTTATTGCGGAATCGCAGATTGCAAAATTCGACAAGCTCAGCATTCCTTTTATGAGGAGACTGCTTGAAATAAATTACACTTTATACTACTCAAGGTTTGCGGTGAAAGAAGATAAAATTCTAATGAAGTTTG
>PMIW01000109.1 GCA_003158365.1 Ignavibacteriota bacterium
TGCGATATCATTTTTTTGTAAGTATCCTTCGTTTTTCAGGAATTTCATTAATCCCGGTTTATCCGAAAAACTTATTTTGGAATCGAGAATCGGATTTACTCCCCAGATAAGCGAGCTTCGGGTTTGAATTTTTTGATTTCTGACGATTGCGATTATCTGAGCTTTGCACCTGTGAGAAGAAAGCAGTACAGGGGATTTGCCTGTATGAGTAAGCGTAATAATTGCTTTTGCATTAATTCTTTCGGCGATATCGGCTGCAGAGTCGGTGATGTTACAAAGGAATGTTTTGAATTTATAATGATTTTTATCATCAAGCGGAGCTTTGAATCCTACGGTTTTTGCGTTAATCTTATCCATTGTTTCAACGACGAGAACCGGATTTAAACCGACTGAAGTTTCGCCTGAGAGCATAACGCAGTCTGTGCCGTCGAGAATAGCATTTGCAACATCAGATGCTTCCGCGCGGGTCGGGATGATATTAGTAATCATTGATTCAAGCATCTGAGTAGCGGTGATAACGGGTTTCAGCGCTGAATTGCATTTCCTGATAATCATTTTCTGCAGTATGGGTACATCTTCGGGAGAGACTTCAACTCCAAGGTCACCGCGGGCGACCATAATAATATCCGATACTTTAATAATTTCATCAATATGATATATTGCTTCGGGTTTTTCTATTTTAGCTATTACGGGAACATCGGATTTATATTTGTTTAAAACATTTTTAAGTTCGATTATATCTTTTGCCAGGCGTACGAAACTTAGCGCAACAAGGTTAACGGAATTATCGACACCGAATTTTATATCGCTCAAATCTTTTTCAGTCAGAGAGGGAAGTGATATTTTTGTATCGGGAAGATTCAGACCTTTGTGTTCGGATAGAGTGCCGCCTTTAACAACTTTGCAGTGAAGCTGTTTTTTTGATTTATCAATCGAAGTGATTATTAATTTAAGCTTACCGTCGTCGATTAAAAGAGATTCGTTTTTCTTTACGTCGTTGATGATATCTTTATAATTAGTCGAAATAATGTTATTATTTCCCATGACTTCTTTTGAAGAAATAATAATTTCATTGCCTTCTTTGATTTCGATTTTACCGTTTTCAATTTTGCCTATGCGGATTTTGGGACCCGATAAATCCTGCAGAATCGGAATGTGCGTGCCTGTGAGTTTAGCTGCTTTCCTGATATTATTAATATATTCGAGATGTGTTTCATAAGAGCCGTGGGAGAAATTAAGGCGGGCGACATCCATGCCTGCATTAATCATTTTAACGAGAGTATCGACGCTGCCCGAGGAAGGACCTATGGTGCAAATTATCTTTGTCTTTTTATATATCAAAATTGTAATTATTAAATTAATTTTGAATAAGTTATTTAATCTAAACAAATTTAAAAAGTTATTTATATATGAAGAATCTGAAAAACAAGACAGCATTTATAACAGGTGTATCGAGCGGTTTCGGAAAAGCAACAGCATATAAGCTTGCAGAAAACGGGATGAACCTGATAATTTCGGCGAGAAGATTCGAACTTATAAAAAAAGTTGCTGCAGATATAAAGAAAAAATATAAAGTAAAAGTATTGCCATTGAAATTAGATGTAAGGAATTACAGGGAAGTGAAAAATGCGATTAAGAAATTACCCGCTGAATGGAGAAGGATTGAGATACTTATAAACAATGCGGGATTATCGAGAGGTCTTACAAAAATTCAGGATGGAGTATTGCTCGACTGGGAAGAAATGATTGATACGAATGTAAAGGGATTGCTTTACGTAACGAAAGAGATTATTCCGCTTATGATGGAAAACAAGAGCGGGCACATTGTAAATATCGGCTCTATTGCAGGGCACGAGGTTTATGCAGCAGGTAATGTATATTGTGCCACAAAGCACGCAGTAGATGCGCTGACTAAGGGTATGAGGCTTGATTTGAACGGAACGCCGATAAAAGTATCAACTGTTGACCCGGGGCTTGCAGAGACGGAATTCAGCATAGTAAGATTCAGAGGAGATAAGACAAGGGCGAAGTCGGTATATAATGGAGTAAGACCTTTATATGCCGAAGATATTGCGGAAGCAGTTGAATTTATAGTAACAAGGGATGACGAAGTCAACGTAGCGGAAATTATTTTACTGCCAAAGGCTCAGGCAAATTGTTCGACGGTTTTTAGAAGTTAAGAAGTTATCCCGATAAATCGGGACACAAAGAACGTGGAAGTTAGGAGTTAGAAGAAAGATATTTTTATAAAAAAAAATCCTTAAGAAGTTGTCTTTAGGATTTTTAATTATATTGTTGAACTTTTAATCTTTTAATCTTAAATCTTTAAATCTTCAAATCATTTAATTGAGATTATATCATTATAAATTACAAAGAGCATAAATGCGAGCAAGATAATAAATCCTATATTCTGCAGAGCTATCTGAACTTTATAAGATACAGGTTTACGGAACACGCCTTCAAACAAAAGAATTACAAAATGTCCGCCATCCAGTGCAGGGAAAGGAAGAATATTAATCACTGCAAGTGAAATTGAAAGCATAGCAAGGAATCCTATATATGACAGGAATCCCATTTCAGCCGACTGAGCAGATGCCTGAGCAATTTTCACGGGTCCGCCGATGGCTTTCTTAAAAGGTATATCTCCTTTAATTACTTTTGCAATTGATTTAAAGAAAACCTCGAATCCGAAATAATACAGGTCTGAGGCGGCTTTCGGGAAAGCAGTAATTACAGAATACTTGACATATTTTATCGGTCCTTCATACTTTGCCGTAATTTCAATACCAATAGTGGAATCAGGTAAAATCCGTGTAACTTTTGATGACATTATATTGCCGTTCCGATTCCAGGAAATTGTTGATTCTTTATTGACGTTTGATTTAATCAAATCAACGAGTTTTTGTGAATGAGTGATTTTTTCACCGGCAAACTCGGTAATGATATCGCCTTTCTGGATACCGCATTTCTCTGCAGGATGACCTGACTGCACACCTGATATTTGCGGGAGAACTTTTTCAGGATATATGCCGATATTTTTTTCGGTTATATCCCTTAATTTTTCTTTGGGTATATTTATTTTACTTGACTGTCCGTCTCTTGAAATATCGAATGAAACCGATTCTCCGAGATTATCCAGATAAATTTTATTCTGAAGGTCATCCCAGTTATTTACAGGTTCATTATTTATAGTTAAGATTTTATCGCCTTCTTTTATGCCAAATTCACCTGCTATAGAATTTTTAGTCACATATCCGACAGTTGTAGTTTCAGTAATGGTTTTTCCTTTAATAAGAGTCAGGGCATAGAAAATAAGGAAAGCAAGCAAAATATTCATAATGACGCCTGCCGTGATTACAATCATTCTTTTCCAGACGGGTTTTGAGCGGTATTCCCAGGGTTTTGGTTCATCTTTAATGAATTTTTTATCCATACTCTCGTCAATCATACCTGCAATTTTGACATATCCGCCAATGGGGAATGCACAAATACGGTAATCAGTATGACCCTGGAGGTCAATTTCATCCGAAATTTTGCCAAAAGTAAAGCCTGTTATTCGATTAAATCCGAGTAATCTGAATCCAATTCCAATTGAGAATATATCAGCCCTCATACCGCAGGAACGTGCGGCAATAAAGTGACCGAATTCGTGTACAAAAACAAGTATTCCAATAACAATTAAAAAGTAAAATATAGTGCTTAAAATTTCCATATATATATTCAAAAATTTAAATATAACAATACAGCCTATATATAATATAGTAAATTATATATCTAAATAATACAATTAAAAGCTGTTTAAAATTTCAGTACGGGTCTGATTATCGATTTCCAGTATATCTTCGAGGCTGAAGTCATTTTTATTATTATGCTTTTCCAGACTTTTTCGTATAATATCGGAGATACCATAAAACCCGATTTTATTTTTAAGGAACAAATCCACTGCAACTTCATTAGCGGCATTCATTACAATCGGATACGTTCCGCCTGCTTTTATTGTTTCAAATGCGATTTTCAGGCATTCGAATTTATCAAGGTCGGGTTTTTCGAAAGTAAGGTCTTTCAGTTCATTGAAGTTAAGTTTGGGAAAATCCGACTGAACGCGTTCAGGATAAGTAAGTGCAAACTGAATCGGGATTTTCATATCAGGAACACCGAGTTGAGCTTTAATGGAGGAGTCTGAAAACTCCACAAAAGAGTGAATTATTGATTGTGGGTGAATTATTACCTCGATATTATTAACATCTATATTAAAAAGCCACTTAGCCTCAATAACTTCAAGTCCTTTATTCATCATTGTAGCAGAATCTATTGTAATTTTATCACCCATATTCCAGTTTGGGTGGTTCAGTGCTTCAACGACGGTTGCGTCTTTGATTTGGTCTCTTGTTTTAGTTCTGAAAGGTCCGCCTGAGGCAGTCAGAATAATTTTAGAAATACTTTTATATTGTTCGCCGAGGAGGCACTGAAGTATAGCGGAATGTTCACTATCGATTGGAATCAGCTGAATATTATGGTGGTCAAGAAGTTTATTGACGAGCGCACCTGCGACTACAAGCACTTCTTTATTTGCCAGTGCAATATATTTACCGCTTTTAATAGCTTCGATAGTAGGTTTAAGGCCGGCAAATCCGACGAGGGCATTAACGAGGACATCATAGTGTTCGAATTTAACCAAACCGGACAAATCCTCTTCGCCCGAGATAACTTTTGTTTTTCCTCCAATAATGGATTTAAATTCCTGAGCCTTTTTTTTATTTCTTATATAAACGAAGGCGGGATGAAACTTATCGACCTGCTTTCTAAGAATTTCGATTCTGTTATTTGCAGAAAGGAACACTACTTCGCAATTATAACCGTTATTATTCAGGTTAGTAATTACTTCAAGAGTATTACAGCCGATAGAGCCTGTTGAACCAAGAATGCCGATTCTTTTGTTCACAAAAGCGCATTTAAAAATACTGCGGGTCAAAAAAAATGACCCGCAGACATTATAAAAAAATTAATTTAAGTATTTATTTATGAGTTTCAGGAAACCTTCTTTATCTTTGCCGCCGACGACTGTTTCGACTATTTTACCTTCTTTATTAAGAATGAAGGTTGTAGGGACGGCTGACATATCGTTTCCGCTTGCTTTTGCGAAAGCCTGTACCAAATCTTCGTTACCGTCTATGGTTGTATATGAAACCGGGTTTGTTTTAAGGAAATCTTCTATTTTAGGAGCGCTTGCCTGCTGGAAAACGTTAAGTCCTATCATCTGGAAGTTTTTATCTTTCAGTTCTTCCGAAATTTTCGAGAGGTCGGGCATTTCTTTTTTACAGGGTCCGCACCAGGTAGCCCAGAAATTAAGAAGGACGACTTTACCTTTTAGATCGTTAAGAGATTTTTTCGAACCGTTTTCAGTCCAGGTGAAATTAGGAGCTACATTTTTATCTTTGGAAGCTTCGACAGTTTCCATTTTGAATAATTTCAATCCTGCAGAATTATCATCAGCTTTTTTAGTTTCGGTTTTGGGAGTTTCCTTAGATTTATCTGTTGTTTCTGTTTTTTTATTACAGCCAAACAATAAAATTGCTGTTATTAAAAAAGCAGCTATCTGGAATTTTTTCATTATAATATATTTAATTAATTAGGAAATTTTTATTTAATAATCCGGTGTATTATCCACGTCATAGCCTTTATTCCTGGCGTATTTATATAATTTTTGAGCAAGGAGCTTCCGTGCTCTATGGAGCCTGCTTCTGACAGTACCGATAGGGCATTGGACGAATTCAGCAATTTCCTCATAGCTTAGACCTTCAAGGTCGCACAAAATAATCACGGTTTTAAAATCATCCTGCAAAGAATTTAAAGCAATAGTAACCTGGTCATCCAGCAGATTAGCAAAGACTTTTTCCTGTAAATCGGAAGAATCGAGTTTTTCCGATTTAATATTTTCAAAGAAATTTTCAATTTCTTCGTAATCCACCTTGCCCGGAGACTTCTGGTTTTTCCTGTAATTGTTTATGAACAAATTCTTCATAATTCTAAACAACCAGGCTTTACAATTCGTACCTTTTTCAAATTTATGGAAAAACCTGAAAGCTCTAAGAAATGTTTCCTGCAATAAATCATCCGCATCGAGTTCGTTACCGGTCATTTTATAAGCATAATTACGCAATATACCTATATGAGGTAAAGCTTCCTTTTTAAATTCTTCCGTCAGATTGGCGATTTCCTCTTCGGATAAATATCCTTCCCCTTCATCTTCAAGAAATTCGTCTTCATTTTCGATTTCTTCTTCAATTAACGGAACATTTTTTTTGGGAATCTGCTTATTCTTCTCTTTTTTACTCTTTTTATTATTTATCGCAATTTTATTCATCATATATCAACGCAAATAAACTACCTATTTAATAAATCTTTATCAAGGAAGGAATTTATTACAGGTGTCATAAAATTTATCAATTGATAAGATAAAGTAAGTTTAGTAAGTTACGTATAGTTTTTTATGCAGAAAAAATTTTTTGACTAAGAAAAAACTAATTTAACATTTCATTTATGGCATTTCTAAAAAAGTTTATTCCCAAGACAGTTAAGTTTTTTGATTTATTGGCGGAGTTATCCGACAACATACTGAAGGGTTCGGAATTAATACAGGCAATGATAACCAAGTGGGACAACCTGAGTGAATACTCGAGTGAGATACATCTTCTCGAGCACCGGTGCGATGACCTGACGCACAAGGTTGTGAGTTTATTGAACGAAACATTCATAACCCCGATTGACAGGGAAGACATTCATTCATTTGTAAATTCGCTCGATAATATAATTGACTGCATCGATGTAATAGCAAACAGGATACATTTATACAAAGTAAAGAAGCACATTGAATTCGGGACTCAGATGGTGGATATTCTGAATCTCCAGATGAAACTGATATGCGATGTAATACACAATTTCGAAGAGGACAAGGATATTACAACAAAGCTGACTGAAATAAGAAATTACGAAACGCAGGGAGATGTAATATTCCAGAAGGCGCTTGCGCATCTGTTCGAATTTGAGGATGACCCAATCGAGCTGATAA
>PMIW01000165.1 GCA_003158365.1 Ignavibacteriota bacterium
GGTTGTCCATAGGCAGGCGAGGGCGCCTGCCCTACACGTCCATATAAACGAGCCATCAAGAGACTATATTTTGTCATTCCGAGCACCGCGAAGAATCTCTCTGCCCCAGCCGAGATTCTTCACTACGTTCAGAACGACAGTTTGATTTTTTTAAATGACTGAATATTTTCAATCTGAAATTTTAAACTGACTAAATTTTTTCAATAAATAATTTAACGACTATGAAAATAAAATTTTGCGGAGCGGCACAAACAGTTACAGGTTCACAACACCTGCTTGTAATAAACGTGAAAAAAATTCTGCTCGATTGCGGAATGTTCCAGGGTAAACGTGAAGAGGCATTTAAAATAAACAGGCATTTTCTATTCGAACCGAAAGATTTGCATTGCGTAATTCTATCTCATGCACATATAGACCACGCAGGTAATCTTCCTGTATTGTTTGCAAAGGGATTCGAAGGAAGCATATATTGTACATCCGCCACGCGTGACCTCTGCTCCATAATGCTTCAGGACAGCGCTTTTATACAGGAAAAAGATACGGAATTTGTCAACAAGCGCCGCGCAAAAAGAAATGAACCGCTTTTTAATCCGCTTTATACAATCGAAGATGCAAGAGCTGTGCTTGAGGATTTTAAATCTTTCCCATATGACAAAAAATTCTATGTGGACGGATTCGATAATAAAGTTGCAGTTACATTTATAGAAGCCGGACATATTCTCGGTTCTTCACAGGTATTGCTCGAAATAGAAGAGGACGGAAAAAAGATTGCATTAGGATTTACAGGTGATTTGGGAAGATATCATTTACCTATATTAAAAGACCCCGGTTTCCTCGGGAACGTCGATGTGCTTTTAACCGAATCAACTTACGGAGGACGATTACACAAAAATGCAGAATTAATAGAATCCGAACTCGAAACTGCAATAAAAGAAGCTCTTGAAGCAGGCGGAAAAATTATTGTTCCTTCTTTCAGCGTAGGCAGATCGCAGGAATTAATTTATGCCCTCACCGAACTGCAGAATGCTAAAAAGATACCCCCGTTTCCGATTTTTGTCGACAGTCCCCTGACCGTGAATGCGACCGATATTTTTAAACTACATCCTGAATGCTTTGACACCGAAACTATAACTTATCTTGCAAACGGTGTAAATATATTCGGACTCGATAATGTAAAGTATGTAAAGGATGTAACAGAATCTAAGAAGCTGAATGAATTCAAAGGAACATGCATGATAATTTCAGCATCGGGAATGTGCGAAGCGGGAAGAATTCTGCATCACCTTGCAAATAATATACAGAACAGCAAAAATATGATTATGATTATCGGTTACATGGCAGAAAATACTCTCGGCAAAAGAATTGTTGATGCAAAAGACAACCCCGGAACGAAAATTAAAATCTTCGGTGATGAATATAAAGTAAATGCAAAGATTAGAATACTGAATGCATTCTCAGGACATGCAGACCAGAACGAACTTGTCACTTACCTAAATAAATTTGACAAAACAATATTGAAAAAATTATTCCTTGTTCACGGCGAACCCGAAGGCCAGAAATTACTCGAAGAAAAATTGATAGAAAACGGATTTAAGAATATATTTATTCCGAAACGGGGAGATGTGTACCAAATTTAAAAAAATATTTTTTAAAAAGCTGTCAGCAAACATTCCTGACAGCTTTTACTTATTGCCGGACAAAAATATAATTTATTTCTTTTTATTTTACCAGTATCATTCTTTTAGTATTAACAAATTCCCCTGCTTGCAATCTGTAAAAATAAATGCCCGAGGATAATTTACTTCCGTCAAAACTTACTTCATAATATCCGGGCTTCTGTTTTTGATTAACTAAAGTTACAACTTCTTTCCCAAGTATATCAAATACAATAATTCTGACTTCTGACTCCTGACTTCTGGCTTCTGCTCTTATCTGGTATCTGATATTTGTAGCAGGATTAAACGGGTTCGGATAATTCTGAAATAGTTTGTATTCTAAAGGAATGCTTCCGCTGATTTGCTTAATCCCAACATTTACAAGCTGCAAAGAGAAATTCACGGAATCAATATTGCTTGTTGCTGTAACATTCCTGAAAGTACTGTCGTTTGTAAATCCAAAACGGTTTACTAATATTTTTATATTTCCTGTTGGCAGAGATTGCATAATATAATCACCGTTTTCATCTGTAACGGCATAATTTACATATGTATTTCCGTTTTTAGCATAAACAACAGCATCTTTTAAATTCTCTGTTAATGTACTTGATTGTCTTATGACTTTTCCGCTTATAAAATTATTTGCATTTGTAAGTATCATACGAACCGCGCTTACGTCAATATTATTTAAATTTGCAGTCGGATATAGAGTTACTGCATCTTTCCAGTATATTGCAGAAGGAAAATATGTAATTACCCAGTCATTCGGCGGAGTGGAATTCGGGAATACGCCTATATCAAGTGAATCCTGCGATACGCCTCCCAACAAGTAGGTTCCGTTTGGCTGTATTACGGTAGAGTCAAGAATAACTAAATTTCCTGTCGTTTTGTCAAGCTTAAATGCTTTTACATATCCGTCCTGCACAGGCTGATTATTGTCATTATATTTTACAGTTCCTGAAATTGTGTACATAGGGCAGGATTTATATTTTATAACTGCTCCGTTTAATCCTACTCCAATTCCAAACCTCGTGTTAATAAATACCAAGTCGAAGATACCGGTACTGTCAGGTGTATCAATTAAGTTCCAGTTTACACCCGTATCCGTTGTCTTCAAAAATTTCTTTAAATACCCCATTGGAGCCCATCCTTCATAATTATTTCTGAATGAAAGAACAGCAGGCACTCCGAAAAATCCCAAAGTTTTATAGTCCCAGTTTAAACCTCCGTTAGTAGTTCTCAGTATACTGGCTCCGTATTCATAATCACCCGCAACCGCCAGATAGTGCAGTGTATCAAATATTTTAATGTCATTGACGGGTTCAGCGGCAATAGTTTGAACTGACCAGAATTCCCCGAAATTTGTAGTTTTCCAGATTACACCTGCTATATCCATCACTCCTCCGCAGGCAATTCCGAATCTGTCATTATAAAATCTGAACCTGTTAATCGGAAATCCGGATACAAAAACTGTGGTATCAACGGAGCATCTCGTCCAGTTGATTCCCCCGTTAGTTGTCTTCATTAAAAATGCAGGGCTTCCGCCTAAATATCCTTTTAATGAATCAAGAAATATAATTGTTCTGATATACGTATCTACAACAGGATATCTTGTCGTATCCCAGGAAATTCCCCCGTTAGTTGTTTTAAGTAAATATGAACCGTAGAAATTCGTGTCTAGTCCCCATGCAATTGCCCATCCTAATCTTTTATTAAGAAAAAACACAGACGTCATGTAGTCTATTAAATGAGAATTTTGTGTTACCCAGTTATATCCGCCGTTGCTTGTATATAATATTGTCCCGGAGTCACCTACTGCCCAACCATTCAGCGTATCCACAAAAGAACATTTCCACAAATTCTGACTGGTCGGCCTGCTTATAGTTTCCCATTTCTGCTGGGAATAGGAATTAATACCGGATAAAAGTAAAATAAATAATAAGAAACTTATAAAATTTCTTCCGAATTTAAATATTTTATACATAATAAAAATTTAATTTTTTTTTATATACTCTTTTAATGAAAATGAGCTTTCCCACGCACGGTTAAATACCTCTGTCATAGTTTCAGCAAAATCTTTGTTTTTAAAAATCACATCTGCTTCATTATTTTTTTTGGTATCGGATTTATCGACTACATTTAAAAAAACGGTTTCACGGTCGAATATAGCCAAATTAGGAATTTTAGTTTTGCTTAATTTTAGTTGCTCTCCGTAACTTTCGAATTTCGAAAAGACATTATACAAATCATCATTTGTGCACTCAACCCACCTATCGTTTTTCTTTATCTTGAAGTTATCGCTGAGTTCGTAAATTGTTTTTATTACTCCTCCGCTTTTAATGAAATTTGCTGCTGTCAGGTCAATCTCATCCGAAACGTGAATCTCCATCCTTATCATAAGCAGTATTTCCCTTTTAGCGTTTTTTATGAGATTAAAGAATTTCTCGACCCTGTGAAGATTATATCCGCGGATAAGTTCTACATTGAATGATTTGTTATTATCGGTTTTCTCGGAACAGTATAGAGGTTTTAAATTTTTAAACGTATCTTTTAAAGATGCAAGGCGCTTTTCATTTTCTTTTTGTGCTTTTAATTCGAGCTTGTCGAGGATTATATCCGGGTTAATTATTTCATACATTAAAACCGAATTTGTTTCTATCTCATTGCAGAAACCTTTTTCCACAAACGATTTCATTATGTCATAAACGTCTGTGCGTCTTATCTTTGCTGATTTAGCAATATCGGGAACGGACATGTTATGCCCTTTGATTAAAGCAAGAAATACTTTTGATTCGTATTCCGTAAATCCGAGCGATTTTAATTTTTGTATTAATTCACTCATTTTATTAATTGTAGTAGGTAATACCTACGACAAACTAAAAATAATGTAAATTAAAGTCAAGCATAAAAAAATTCAGAATTCTGAACTATGGAATTTTGGTTATTAAGAATTGTCTAAAAATAGAAACTATTTTACTTTCTCAAATGCTTTTTCATATATTTCAATATATTTCCTCGCGGATTTATTCCATGAAAAATCTTCATTCATACCTACTTTTACAATTTTTCTCCATTTTTCTTTGTCTTTATAATAATCAAGAGCTCTTAATAAGGTATTATAGAAACATCTTGAATTAAAATCTTCGAAAGTAAATCCGTTACCGGTTTCTCCGTATTCATCCACATCCCTAACTGTATCGGCTAGTCCGCCGGTTTTTCTGACAATCGGCACTGCACCGTATTTAAGGCTGTACATTTGATTCAGTCCGCACGGCTCATATTTTGAGGGCATAAGGAAGATATCGCTGGCTGCTGTTATCTGGTGGGCGAGTTTGTTATTGTATTCAATAAAAGTTGCAATTTTTTCGGGATAAGCTTCGGAAATTTTCTTAAAGAATTTTTCATACCGGCTTTCCCCTTCTCCAAGAACTATAATCTGTATATTTTTTAATAATAAATCCTTTATTATGGGTTCAAATAGTTCAAATCCTTTCTGCCAGGCAAAACGGGAAACAATTCCCAGCAAAGGGGTATTTTTCTTAAATTCCAGTTTTGTCTTTTTCAGTAATTCTTCCTTGTTTTCAACCTTTTTTTCAAAACAGGATTCACAGTATTTCATAAAAATCAAATTATCTGTCCGGGGATTCCAAATCTCATCGTGAATACCGTTCAATATTCCAAATAATTTATCTTCAACGCTTACCAGTACACCTTCCAGTCCGGCACCGTATTCTTTAGTCTGGATTTCTTTAGCATAAGTAGGGCTTACAGTCGTAACAATATCGGAATAACTAATTCCTGCTTTCAAAAAACAAAATAAGTCATTCAGTTCAAAAGGACCCATTGGTTGAAAATCCTCTGCAGGAAAATTAGTCTTTTCAAATGAAGATTTATCGAATAAACCCTGGTAAGCAATATTGTGAATTGAAAAAACCGAGGCTGTCTTTTGAAACATATCCTCTCCATAGAAATTCTTCTTCAAATAAGCAGGGATAAGCGCTGTCTGCCAGTCATTGCAGTGTATTATTTCGGGTATCCACTTCAGGTTCTGAAGAGAGATTAAAACGGCATTCTGAAATAAAATAAATCTCTCATCTTCATCTTTGTCGTTTGTATAAATTTTTTTCCTGTGAAAATATTCCGGGCAGTCGATAAAGAAAACGTCTATATATGAATCATTAAGCCGGCAGGTAAATAAACTAAAATTTACAATCTTTTCACCTATATTTACTTTTACATCTTCAATCCCTTTGACAGGTTTTAATCCATATTTTTGCGTATCAATCACATCATAAAACGGAAGGAAAATTTTTACTTCACACCCGAGCATTGTAAGGGCAAAGGGTAAAGAACCGCAAACATCTGCAAGTCCGCCCGTTTTAACAAATGGTTCACATTCACTGGTAATAAAACAAATTTTCATAGAGAATTTTAAGTATTTAAACCCCGTAATAATTATTAAAGTTTAGAGCTAACCGACTGCAAAATATTAATATGAATGTAAAAATGAAATGGAGTAATTGAACATACATTGACTTGTTATTAAGAACCAATTTTCGTAAAATTATAGATTGTAATTAATAAAAAATTATAAAATAATGATGAAAAGCAAATATTTTTATTATGGTTTCAACCTTTTTGTAATCGCTTTAATAGCGTTAATTATTGGTTGTTCTAGCAAGAAAAAAGACGTAATCGCCGAAATAGGCGATGAAAAAATCTATCTTTATGAATTTGAGAATCAATATTTAAAGTCTTTAGGCAATAATCTTGATACTGCAAGGAGCAAACCTCTTGCAGAGAGAAAAGAATATCTTGATTTAATGATTAAATTCAGGCTGAAGGTAAGAGATGCAAAAGACAAGGGCTACCTCAACTCGCCCGAGATACAAAAAGATTTACAGGATTATAAAAAGAATTTCATTTCAACTTTTTTAATTGATAAGGAAGTTGTAGAACCGAATATTAAGGAACTTTGGGAAAGGAAAAAATACGAAGTCAGGGCTTCACATATACTTGTAAACCTGCCGCAGACAGCATCTCCCGAAGACTCGGTTAAAGCATACTTAAAAGCGGATACTATAATAAAAAGGCTTAAAAAAGGTGATGATTTTGATTTAGTTGCAAGGGAAATGTCAGATGACCAATCGGCTAAAACAAACGGCGGCGACTTGTATTATTTTACTGCCGGAATGACGGTCCCGGAATTTGAAGACGCAATCTATGATTTAAAAGTCGGTGAATATACTAAAAAACCCGTCAGAACAATGTTTGGATTACATATAGTAAAACTGACTGACAAGAAAAAAAGAAATGAAGGTATAAGAGCTGCCCATATTTTAATTCAGGATATCAAGGATAGTGTAACAGGAAAAGTAGTTGATTCAATAACATCATTCAATAAAATCAAAGACATCCTTGCAAGAATAAGGAATGGTGAAGATTTCGGTAAAATAGCATCTGAATTATCCGAAGACCCGGGTTCAAAGCAAAAAGGCGGAGATTTGGGATTCTTTGACAGAAGAAGAATGGTTCAGCCATTCGACAGTGCTGCTTTTTCACTGAAAGTAGGCGAAGTCTCAAATATAGTAAGAACACCATTCGGATGGCACCTGATTAAATTACTGGAAGTAAAAGAATATCAGCCGTATGAAAAACAAAAAGAAAATCTGAAATCAGAGTTTAAAAGAGGTCAGAATTATAAGTCGGCATATACGAAATTCCTTGAAAAAGTACGCAAGGATTATAAATTCGAAATCGATATGAACGGATTGAATTACTTTGCTTCAAAAATCGATTCAGGCAAGGTATTTAATGACCTTAAATTAGATAGTATTTTCTCCGATGCAGATAAACAGAAAGTAGTCGCAACTTTTAAAGACGGTGACGTTAAAATTTCAGATGTTATACAGTATTTGAACGTAAACAAAGAGTTTTCATCGAACCCAGCAAATTTGGCAACTGTTAAAAAGGTAATAGAAGGATCATCAGAAACACCAATATTAAATTTACTTGCCGTAAAAGAAAAAATTGAAAAAGACGAAGATTATATGGACTTATATAAAGAATATGAAAATGGTTTACTAAGCTTTAAGATAGACCAGGATGAATTGTGGAGTAAAATCAAAATCACAGACCTGGACATTCAAAACTACTTTGAAACCAATAAGCAGAAATATGTTTATACCGAAAACAATGAAACAAAATACAGGACAGTGGATGAGGTAAAATCTGAAATTTCACAGACTCTTCAGCAGGATAAATTTAAAGAGCTTGAGAAAAATTACATCGACGGTTTGAAACAAAAATACCCTGTTAAGGTTAATGAAGGTGTTTTAGAAAAAGCTTTCAAAAATTAAATATTTTTAAATATTACCGTTCCCGGAAGTTTTTGGGAACGGTAAATATAATATTAATAAGAGACTTCAAGAAAGTCTCATTTTTTATATGAAAATCAACAAAATAAATCTGACATATTTTTTAATACTGATATTATTGTTCACTTCAAAAATATATTCTCAAAAAGAAGGTGACAGGGTGCTTGCAGTTGTTGGATATGACATTATACTTGAATCCGATTTACAATACCAGATGCAGTTATATGCAAGGCAGAATCAGCTTAGCCAGATTAGCCCCGCAATAGCACAACAAATATTCCAGCAGTTACTTACAGAAAAAATTATATATGCAAGAGCAGAGCAGGACAGTATTACGGTAAAAGAGGATGAAATCGGAAAAGAACTTGAGTTCAGAATAAAAAATATGGTTGAACAGTTGGGGTCCGAAAAAAAAGTTGAGGAAGTATATGGCATGTCTATAGGCAAAATTAAAATAGCCCTGAAAGAAGACCTGTTAAAAAAAATGAAGTCCGATAAACTCAAAAGGAAAAAATTTCAGGGAGCAACTAAAGTTACCGACAAAGATGTAAATGAATTTTATGCAACATATAAAGACAGTCTTCCGCCTGCAAAGGAAGAATTCGAACTGGCTCATATTTATATGCAGAGAAAAATTACTGATGCCGAAAAGCAATTGGCTAAAGAAAAAGCCCTGAGAATACTTGACAGTATTAAAAGCGGTGTGGATTTTTCCGAGCTGGCAAAAAGAAATTCGGACGATAAAGCAAGCGCTGTGAACGGCGGTGATTTGGGATATTCAAAGAAAGGTGTATTTGTAAAAGAGTTCGAGGAGACTTTATATACACTTAATATAGGTGAGGTCTCGGAGATTGTTGAAACTGAATATGGTTATCATATAATCAAGCTGAACGATAAAAAAGGCGATTTGGTAAAATCACAGCATATACTTGTTGCTTACCCTAAACTCGAATCTTCGGATTTGGAAACCATTTCATTTTTAAATGATTTAAAATCTAGAATTGAAAGTAAAAAAACTACGTTTGAAGAAGCCGCAAAACAATATTCACAGGATGTATCTTCTAATCAAAAAGGCGGTTACCTGGGGCTGGTGCAGATTGACAGGCTTGACAGTTTGACTTTTGACGCAATTAAAAATCTCGATTCAATGCATATAAGTAATCCGCTGAAAACAAGTGAAGAGAGAGATTACGGTTTTGAATTAATTAAAGTTATAAATAAAGTACCTGCACATAAAATCACACTTGAGCAGGATTATGATAAAATAAAAAAACTGGCTACACTATTCAAAGAAAACAGTGAAATGGAAAAATGGGTAGAAGAAATTAAGAAAACTGTGTATGTTGACGTGAAATACTAATATGAATGAATTTTAAACAGGAATATTATTTAATATATATTGTTATATCCGTATCTGCTGCTGTAATTCTGTCTTTTCTGTTTTACAGAAAAACTATTCTAAATAATTTATCAAAATTTATTTTAATAAGCCTAAGGGCTCTCGCATTATTCGGTATACTCTTGCTTCTTTTCATAACGTATGTATCAATTACAAAAATAATTACCGAAAAACCGGTAAACATATTCCTTTTCGATAACTCCCTGAGTATGACACTTGAAAATCGCTTTGAGGAAATAAAGAATTCCGAAAGCTTGATTAATACTCTCGCTAATAATAATTCGGAAAATAAATATTATGCTTTTTCCGGCAAAGATATAATCGAAATTGAAAAAAACAACATTCGTAACTTAATAACGGATAGTTTAAACTACGGCGGAACGAATCTTGCCGCGGCACTTGCCGGAATCTCAGAGAAATTCGCGGGTAAAAAAATATCCTCTGTTAATATTTTTTCGGACGGGCTTATAAATGAAGGAGGAAATACCGTAAACCTTGCCGAACAGACAGGTGCGATGTTCAATTATTATTTAATCGGCGATACTATTCAAAAAAACGATTTACTCGTAAAAAATGTTTTTTTTAACGGTACAGTTTATACCGAAAGTAACACAGAAATATTAGTAGAATTAAATTCTTACAATTACAGCAAAATTATTAAAGTAAATTTATATGAAGATGATAATTTTGTTCAGTCGCAAGAAATCCCGGTTACTAAGGATAAAATTGTATACAACCGGAAATTTAATATAAAATCTGATGCTGAGGGTATCAGGAAATTCAGAGTTGAAATTGCAAAGGAGCCCGATGAAATTACTTATAAAAACAATTCCGAAGAGTTTTTTATTAATTTTATAAATAATAAATTCAAACTTCTTGTCTTATCCGGAAATCCGAGTACCGACTTTTCGTATTTATCAGGTACAGTGAAAAGCTTAAACAACATTGAGGCAAAATATTTCACGCAAAAAGCACCCGGAGTTTTTTACGAAGGCCGGATTCCCCAGCTGGATGAGTTCAATGTTCTAATGCTTGTTAATTTTCCCAATGCTGCTACGGATTTAAATAGTCTGAATAATCTCAGCGATGATATTAGGAGAATAAATATACCTTTGATTTTTATCTCAGGCAGCAATACCGATTACGAGAAATTAAAAATATTAACGGATTACCTTCCTGTCTCTTCGATTAGCCGCAACGGGAATGAAGTTAAGTCGGGAATAAAAACTATCAACGGTTTGTCACCTGATATTGCAGGTTATTTTTCATTTGAGTATTCATTTAATAATCTGCCTGAAATATATATACCGGGCATAAATTTCACACTTAAACCTGAGTCAAGAACTATCCTGTATTCTTCCCTTGCATCGAAACCGGTTCTGGTATTAACAGGAAACGGCGTGCGTAACTCTGCTGTCTTCTTCGCTTATGACTTCTATAAGTGGAGATTAAATAATTCAGGTTCGGATACAAAAAATATTATGGGTAAAATTATTTCCGGAATTATTTTAAACATAAGCAACAAGGAAAGCAACAAAAAAATTAATATCAACCCGGGTAAACAGGTTTTTTCCCCGGGTGAATTAATAAAAATAAATTGCACCGTTAATTTGTTGGATATAAAAGGAAATGAATCTGTCAAACTAAATTTTTATAATAATTCATCAAACACTGAAATCCCCGTCAACAAGACATCAAATAATAGTTTCTCGGGAGAAACAAAAATCCTTCAAATGGGCGAGTATTTTATTAAAGGAACATTGTATCAAAATGGTATTGAGGTTGGTCAGGATATTAAAAAAATTCTCATAAAAGAATCTGAGATAGAATATAAAAAAACAAAGCCGGAAAACACTATTCTGGAAAATCTTGCAGGCATAACAAACGGCAACAAAATCACATTACAAAATCTGAATATTTTAAAAGATAAAATTAAACAAAAAAATGACAGCGATTCAATTTTGCAGGAAACAACAAATAAAATCTTTCTAAATTCAAGTTTGTTATTACTTACTGCCATTATAATTTTATTAACAATAGAATGGTTTATGAGAAAAAGGCTGAATCTTCCATGATTTTATTATTAATATATAAAGGAATTAAAGAAATTTAATTTTTATTTAGGAATTAAGCAATTAAATATATGGTTTCGGCTGTAAATTTGAGAAAAAAAAATGATTACATTAAAAAGATTTTTTCAAGTATATTTGATAAAATTATTGTTTTGATATTTTATCTAAATATATTATGAGGGGCATTTATAAATATTTTTTAATATTTTTCTTTTTAATAACAATAAAATGTTATCCTCAGCAATATTGGCTATCCTTAACAGCAGCTACAAATCAGAACCTCTGGAAATGCTGTTTCATTGATACATTGAACGGCTGGGCAGTTGGAGATTCAGGTACAATTGTACATACTACCAACGGAGGAAATTCCTGGGTTATGCAAAATTCCAATTTAATCGATTACATGGTTTCAGTTAACTTTTTGAATGCAAGATTAGGTTGGGCATTAGGCTGGGGATTGGATACTAATTTTTACGGAACATATATTCTCAAAACAACTAACGGCGGTAATACCTGGGATACAACAAGATATCCCATATCCGATTATTATATTCAATCAATAAACTTCAGGGATTCACTTACTGGATACATGGGTGGAGGACCTGCATTATTATTAAAGACAACAGATAACGGAGTAAGCTGGAATCCGTGCGATAAAGATACAACTTCTATAGTCTCAAAATTCCCTATCAGAAACTTCAGATTTTTTAATTCGCGTTACGGATTTGCAATGGGTGGTGTAATGGATATTGCAGGTGTATTGTGGAGAACTACTAATTCAGGATTGTTTTGGGATGTTACACCAATAGCTCCCGAACCTGTAAATGATATCAGGATTTTTGATTCGTTGAATATTTTGGCAATTGCCGGCGACTATGAATATGGCGCCAGTATACTAAGAACCAGTAACGGCGGACAAAACTGGATATATAAAAACATGGGAATTTTCGGAGTTCCTACATCCCTTTCATTCAGGACATATTCTGAAGGATGGGCTTCTATGGGTTATCTCTCGAAGCTGCTTAATACAACTGACGGAGGAGTTTCCTGGTTTTTATTCGATACTCCGGATAGCTCTAAAATTTTTGATCTGGTATTCCTAAATGATAAGTTCGGAATCGGGGTCGGGTTAAACGGAAAAGTTATAAAATTTAATCCAGCTTCTGTAAATGTTAATAATATTTCCTCTGTTCCATACAAATATAATTTAGCCCAGAATTATCCTAATCCTTTTAATCCGGTTACAAACATAGAATACAGCATTTCCGAAATAAGTTCTGTGGAATTAAAAGTATATGACCTTTTGGGAAAAGAAATTTCCACCTTATATAAGGGAATAAAAAGTTCAGGAAAATATACAATTAGATTTTCGGGCGGTAATCTACCTTCAGGAATTTATTTCTACAAGTTATCTGCAACAAATCTGAAAACAGGCATTGTAAAGCACGAAACTAAAAAAATGATATTATTAAAATAACTTTTTAAAACTAATCATCATAAAATGAAAAAAATTATTACTGTTTTAATTATTTTATTTTTATGCGGAGAAACACTTTTATCGCAGGATTTAACCCAACCCCAAAAAAATAAAAATTTTTTTGAAATTGATGTAAGCGGAGGATTTTGTTTGCCGGTCATGGATTTAAGAGGCAGTGACGGCCTGTTAGGATTCTATAATTTTTATAATTACGGTATGAGTAGCGGATTTGGTACAACAATAAATACAAAGATGAGCGTATACACTACTAAAATGACACAGTTAAAAATTTACCTGATTCTCGGATATTCGCATTTCTCAACCGATGATAATACCGCATATCAGGTTGGTGTCGCTCAATACGGATGGCCTAAAGAAACAGGAACGTCACATACTCCTTTTGTTCCGGTTCAGACAGGTGGCACTTCTTATTTAAGACTAAATATGCCGAATATTGCTTTCGGACTCGAGTATTCTGTATTTACAGATAGAAAATGCAGGTCGGCTTTCAATTTTGGTGGGGATTTAACAGTGCACGATATTACCGGCAGAGCATATGATGATGTAAATGGTTTAGGCGAAACTTATAATACAATTGCAGCATCATTAAGATTCGGTTTTGGAGTGAATGTGGCATACTCATATAAATTTGATAACTACGTGGGTTTCCATGTTGGCACCAGATTCACAATGCCAAATATGTTCGGAAAATCTTCGGAAATAACGGATGATCCGGGATATATCTCGTTGCTGGATAAAGGAAATGCAATACTCAACCCGTTGTTAAGTTCGGGAAGGTCAATGGGATATTTTAATTTCTTTGGCGGCATGTCATTTTATATCGGCAAAAAATAAATAACAAATAATATTAATTTCATTGAAGAGACTTACTTTTAGTAAGTCTCTTTTTTTATATTTTCTCATTTTAATAATTTCAATTCTCATTTTTTCCCTTAAGTAAGAATTTCTCGGCGAAAATTCATTTAATTTGAAGATTTTATTTTGCATAAAAATTGCACGTCTATATTTAATATTGAATTTTTTTATTTTTCTGAATTGAAACTGTATTGGTATAGGATTGAATGCATCGTATTCTTATCGGTTTGAAAACTGGGTCGGGTTTAATGATGGAACGAAATTCACTATGCCTAATTTACTTGCAAAATCGTCTGAAATGACAGACCAGTCGGGATATATAAATCTTCTGGACGACAGTAATGTTGCTCTGAATCCGCTTTTGAAAACTAAAAGGATTATGGGATACCTTCAGTAATTCGGGGGTATGTCTTTTTATTTGGGCAGAATGTAATTTTTGCAAAATTTTTCCGTAAAAGCTCTAAAAAAAGAGACCCAGGGGTAGAGGGGGTCTCTTTTTTTTAAAACTTTTTATATTTTATTATAGTTTTAAATACTAGAAATTGCATAATAAAAGGAAAAGAATATTATTATTAAATGAGAGATTTAGCAGCATTAATTCCCTATCTGAAGAAATACAAATCAAAAATTATATTAGGATTTTTATTTGTATTTGTAAGCATATTTTTGCAAAGTCTATATCCGCTTATTTTAGGCAGCGCTATAGACGAACTTACCAATAAATTCGAAGCCAAATCATTATTGTATTACAGTACTCTGAGTGTAGGTCTGATTCTTGTAGGGGGCATATTCCTGTTCTTTACAAGAAAAACAATTATTGTAGCTTCGAGGGAAATAGAGAATGATATCAGGTACGATTTCTTTTCTCATCTTCAAACATTGTCGAAGAGTTTTTACAATAAAAAATCTACAGGCGATATTATGGCTCATGCTACAAATGATATTAATAATGTAAGGAATTTACTCGGACCCGGAATTATGTATTCAATTCAGACTTAACTCAGGACAGTAATGACACTTGTAATTTTATTCAGTATAAATGTGGAAATTACAATAATTTCTCTCATTCCGTTGCCTTTAATATCTTTTCTTGTCTATTTTGTAATGAAAAGGACTTACGGAAGGTCTATGAAAGTTCAGGAAGCTTTTTCCAATATGACCACAAAGGTTCAGGAGAATTTTGCGGGGATAAGGGTGATTAAATCATACATAAGGGAAAATTTTGAAATAGAACAGTTCAATATAATTTCCGCAGATTACCAGAAGAAAAACCTGTCGCTTGCAAGAATGCAGGCATATTCATTCCCGATGATGTTTTTACTCACAGGACTTTCAATTATCCTTGTTGTATATTTCGGAGGAATGAAAGTTATTAACGGTACATTTACCATTGGTAACATAGCCGAATTCGTTGTATATATGGGGCAGCTTACCTGGCCTATGATAGCATTCGGATGGGTTATAAGTCTTGTTCAGAGGGCCGCTCCTTCTATGAAGAGAATTTCAAATATTATGAATATAAAAACCGGCATATCGAATCCGGATAATCCTGTACCGGTAAAAGATGAAGATGTTAAAGGAGATATTGAGTTTAAAAATGTTTCATTCAGATATCCTGAAACAGATTTGGATATATTAAAAAATATCGATTTAAAAATTCAGGCGGGAAGCACATTGGGAATAATTGGATATACCGGAGTGGGTAAAAGTACCTTTATTAATCTTATTCCAAGGATTTTCGATGTAACAGAAGGTGAAATTTATATTGACGGAATCAACATTAAAGATTTTCCGCTTGGAGTATTAAGAAATATTATCGGTATTGTGCCGCAGGAATCGTTTTTATTTTCAGATACCATCGCAAGAAATATTGCTTATACGGGAAAAGATAATTATACTAAAATTGTTGATGTTTCTAAAAAAGCAGGACTNNTACAAAGACGTGAGCTCATTTCCAGATAATTTTAATACAATTCTTGGAGAAAGGGGTATTACGCTTTCGGGCGGACAGAAACAGCGTACTGCAATTGCACGTGCAATTTATAAAGATCCCAAGATACTTATTCTTGATGATTCACTTTCGGCTGTGGATACGAATACGGAATCTGAAATTCTAAAAGAACTGAAGGAAGTTATGAAAGACAAAACAAGTATAATTATATCACACAGAATCTCGACTCTGCAGAATGCAGATAAAATAATTGTTCTCGATGAAGGTATCATAAAAGA
>PMIW01000189.1 GCA_003158365.1 Ignavibacteriota bacterium
TATCCAAATCCATTTAATCCTTCAACAAACATTAGCTATGAATTACCAACAAATGGATTTGTCAAACTTATTGTATTTGATGTTCGCGGTCTTGAAGTTGAAACACTTGTAAACGAAAATCAATCCGCAGGAACCTACAGTCTTGATTGGAGCGCTTCTCTGTTTCCCAGCGGAGTTTATTTTTATAGATTAACGGTGGATGGATTTAGCGAGACGAAGAAGATGATTTTAATAAGATAAAAACTCTTTTTATATTAATTTTAAAAGCCGGCAGTTATTCACTTCCGATTTTTTTTACACTGAAGAAATTACCAACCGGGTTTTACCACATTCGCATTAAATCGATGGGAAGAGATTAAGAAAAATTGGAGAGGAGTTTTTCACTAATGAAAATCTATGATAATCCGGGTTGGGAAATTGCAACGCTGGCCAATGAATTTAAAAAAGCAGGTACATATAAAACTCAATTTTCAAATAATCAATTTACAAATAACCTATTACCTAGCGGAGTATCTTATTAAAAATTAACTTCCGTGCAGTTCAGCAACGAAAAAAATGTTTTATTAAAATAACAATGAAGTCACCTTGCACATGTACTTTCAATTACTCTGCAGGTTCTTATAAAAAAAGCAGACAGGTTTTTCTGTAAGCACTATAATAATTAATTTAAAGTTTTACCAAATCATCAGGATTAAATACTTTAACAATTAATAATTATTTTAACTGTATCATTTTCTTCGTCATAATAAAATTCTTCCCGTTTACAGCATTTACAATAATCCTGTAGAAATATACTCCGCTCGAAAGTTCCATTCCGTTAAGCTCCGAAGTGTAATATCCGGCTTTTTGATTTTCGCTGACGATTTTCTTTATTTCTCGTCCGAGGATATCATAGACTTTAATCGATACCATACCATCGAACGGAAGTGCGTAATCAATCTTTGTAACGGGATTAAAAGGATTCGGATAATTTTGGGATAACTCATATGATGTTGGTACCCCTATCTCGACCATATCAACTAATTTGTAATACATATAATTTCCGTTTATATCAATTTGTTTTAAACGATAATTATATTTCCCTGTATTGAGCTTTTTGTCGTCAAATGAATAATTAACGGGTTTATTCGAGTTTCCGATTCCTTTAATTAATCCTATTTTAGTCCAGTTGATATCCGTGACATTTTTTCTTTCTATATCAAAACCAAAATTATTCATTTCTCTTGCCGTTATCCAGTTTAATTTTATATCGCGAATATTTATACTGAAACTAAAACTCGCTATCTCAACAGGTAATGATGAAGTACTGCTTGTTAATGTAAAATTTGAAAATGAATTTAACCCATACACATTAATCGTTTTACAGGTATTGTTTAGCTGGTACTGATTCTGACCTGTACCATTGAAAGAATATTCTGTCCAGGATGTTTCGGCTTCACCTTTCTTAGCTAACCTTATGTTTGCCTCATTTGAAATCTTAAATATTATACTGGGGTCATAATAAAACGTAACATCATAAGTATAGTTTGAGCCTGTTCCACCTGTATTTACTGTCCAGTATGCATTACTGTAATCCTTTCCCGTCGTATCACCTCCGGGATTAGTACCCGAATAATACCACACATAATTAACTGTCGGAAATACAGCGGAACCTCCGTTATGCCATAATATTGTACAAATAGTCCTCCCTCCGAATTTCCAGGTGTTTGTTACACCTTCCGCAGGAGTTAACCCCGAAGTTTCCGTAGCACCAAGGGGATTAGTCGTTGTAGTGAACTCATTAGCTCCTATATCCACTGCACCGCCGCCAACAGATGAGCTTCTCGCATTTGAACTGTAATCATCACTAACAGTTGATATAGGTATTCCCTTTCCGTTCACATACCAGCAAGCCTGGTTAGATGTATTGATTAATAAATTTCCCGATGAAGGTGCAGTGAACAGAGAATTTTCATTCACGTTTGAATATAATTCATTCCAGCTGTTTGCATCGCAACTCGTATTTGCCTTCCAACTCGCAAAAGTGTAAAGAGCCCCATTCCAAATCCCGATATAAGAAGAGCCGTTATTGCATACTATGAAATTGTAATTGGATGCACCTGCTCCCCAGCCGGTTGCAGGAGTACCGTATGTATTATTTAAAGCAACGTGCGTACCTGTTCCCCCGCTTCTTGAATTGAATAATACATTGTTCTGAATTGCTACAGATGTAGATGCTCCATTTCTATAAAAAGCTGCTGAGCCATTTGAACCTGAAGTAACTGTTCCGTTTATTAATATTGTATTATAATAGCAAGGTATTGATGTTGCAGTTGCATTATTTAATATTCCGTAAATATAAATATTGTTTGCAACATTAGCCCCAAGAGATATCATATTATTAATAATATTGTCCGTTCCTGAACTTGAGGCACCTTGTATTAATATCCCGCTGACAACACCTGAGGTTGATGCATTCGGATTTTTCAGGTCATAAATTTTATTTTTTGTAATAGAGCCGGAACCGAAATTAGTTATGCCCGATACGTAAGTAGCCGCAGAACTTCCCGTACAGCTTATATCGTAGATTGTATTTCCTGCAATATTTATACTATTCCCGTCACTGGCGCTGTTTGCTATTCCTGTTGCAGAATTCAAAGTATTATTATCCGTATTTGTACTTGCTGTCGTTAAAGTGTAAATAGTATTATTGTTTATAGTAAAGCCGGACGTTATATAAAAATTATTCCAAATTCCTCTGACTGTTGTAGTGGTACCGGTTGAATTATTTGTAAAATTGTTTATCTGGTTCCCGTTCATATTTCCGGAGATATAAGTAGTGCCTGCGGTGCAACTGGTGTAAATTCCTTCCATATCAGTATTTGTGTTTGTACTGGCAGAAGTAAAATTGTTAATTTGGTTATTTGAAATTGTGGTAGGAGCACTCCCGTAATTTCCCGACATATTCAGTCTTATTCCCATTAATAATGCACTGGAATTTGTCCCTCCTTCTGTAAAATTGTTAATCTGATTATTCGTAATTGTTGTTGTATAAGAACTGTTATCGTTGGAATATGTAACATACATACCGTATAATATACTGCCGTTATTCGTAAAATATGTTAATACGTTATTATCGCAATAAAATGATTTGCTGTTTGATGAATAAATTCCATATGTATAACCTGTAGTAGAATTAGTTATATTTTGCATCGTATTATTACTGATTGTTGTCGGCGGACCAGTCGAAGCAGCTATCAAATACTCACCATAAAAATTAGTTGCATAAGAAGCCGTGCTTGCCTGTATGCTGTTTGCATTTGTTCCCCCTAAAGTATTTCCCTGTATGTTCAAATTATTATTACTGGGTGCAAGGTTGTTGTATATGTATATTAAATCAAAAATTAAAGTGCCCGTTGTTCCGCTTCTGTTTACTGTTATTGAACCCATAAAATTATTCCTGATATCAATCTGTCCCGAATAGTTTGAATTACATATTCCCAAAATATATGAGTTTATATTTGAAGAAAAAGAAGAAGTAATATTTATTGAGCCCGTTGAGGAATTTTCTCCAATATAGTTACCTGAATTTTTACCTATATTAACATTTCCATAGTATATTTTTATAGCGTAAAAAAGTCCCGCATCTAATGTAGATATTGGTGATGATGTAAAATCAAAATTTTTTATCGTATTTCCGTCTATATTACTTGCCGCTGTTGATGAAACTGATAGATAAATCGCGTAGAAAACATTCGCCACTGACCCGTTTATTACCCACTTTTGTGAACTGCTTCCGCAGTTTGGAGCAGAGCCGCCGATATAATTATCCCTGATATTAATATTATTGCTCGAGCTATTATCAACTAAAATTCCGAAATGATTAGTTGCATTTGTATATGTACAGGTTGAAAGCTGGTATATGCTATTCCCCGTCCCTGCACCACCTATAGTAAAATCCGTATTACCAGATTTAATATAAATCCCCGCATCAACATAAGAATCATCTCTGAAAAAATTATAAATATTACAACTCTTTATAACAAATCCTTTGTTGTCTGCCGGAGCCGATAAACCCAATGCGTATACACCAAATTGAGGATTACCTCCGCTGCTTTCGTGGATATTACAGTTATTAATTATATTATAATTATTCCCGGAAGTAGTACCTGAACCTATAAAAATTACACCTTTTGTGAAACCTGTACAAGCCCCTCGTAAATCACAATTTTTAACGATATTATTGCATGCATCACTTACGAACTGCACTGCCGCACTCGTTGTACTTGTGCTGATAATACTTAAATTTTTTGTGGTTCCGCCTAAAGTATTTGAACCATCTATTATATAAAAATTTCCACCGCTAATACTTATTGTGTTCCCTGTACTTGTTATCATAGATGTGACCCCATTTGCAGGTTTTATCGTAACTGTATTTGTAGAGCTCGCACCAAGATAAGTTGATAATGCAAGAGTTTCTGAATATGTTGCATCTAATAAAGAAAATGTAACCGGTCCCGAAGCGCCTCTTGATGTTAAAGCACTTATAGCATCGGTAATGCAAGTATAAGTCCCTGATGATGAACCTACTGTATATGCACCGCTTAAAGGTGCTGCAGATGTGCCAATCCCAAAATATTGAAGTGTAGTATTATATGTGTCTGATGTTATAGTAGGAGATGATACTGTTATAGTACCTCCTATACTGTTATATGTGCCGTTTACTGTTGCAGAAGTACCTATTACACATCCGGAATATACGCCTGATGAAGTTAATCTGATTTGTGCATATGTAAAATTACCTGATGTTACAGTTGAATACCAATAAGGAGATGAAAACAAATTTGTCATTCCGCTTCCTTTAGTCCCTCCGCTAGGCGAATCAAAGGCTTCAACCTGAATTACAGGTGTTGTAGCTCCTGTGTATGGTGATATTAATTCAAATAAATGATAATAATCTTTTCCAACCGGAAATGTATATGTGTACGTGCCATGTAAATTTGCGGCAAGCTTTCTCGCAAGAGGTCCCTTAACATATGATGCAACCGAACCTCCGGAAATACTCCCCGTTACTGTTCCCGATAAAGTTAACAAGTTAGTTGAACTGGTAATTAATATCCCGCTTGTTAATGTCAGTGTACCGGAAATGGTTCTTGGAGCGTGCAAAGTTACTCCGGATGAACTTGTGTTATTAATTGTTAAACTAGATGGTCCGTTTGTCGCGGGAAAGATTACATCATTTGTAGTCTGTGAGGATGTACCGGCAAATTCAAGTGTAGACCCTGACGAAGCATAGCTAACGTAACTCCCTGTTCCAAAAATAATATTTCCGGAATTTGCTAATGTAAGATGACCGTTTGATGTAATTACTGCCAAATTTGCTGTCGTCAAAGTCCCGGAAACCGTATGAGTAAATGTTGCACTTAAAGTCATATTCGAATTCAGTGTATATGCTGAACCCGGATTGAATGTTACATTTTCAAATGATATTCCTCCTGTACCTCCCACAGTTTTATTAAAACCTATAAATGTTATCTTTTGAGTTCCCGTACTGTATGTAATCGTTCCATTTACCGTATAATTCCCGTTTACAGTAAGCATCCCTGTAAATGTAGTTGTTAATGTAACACCGCTCCCCACCGTAAAATCCAAGCAAGATGTTGCTGTAGTACCGGAAATAGTTGACCCCCAATTTCCTGAAGTACTCTCAAAAGAAAGATTTTGAAAACTGTTACCTTCAAAATAAACTGCCGGAGTTAATGATGATGAGCCCCTGTATATCATATTTGAATTAGTTCCCCAGGTAATATTTCCTAATATAGTTGATGATAATGATGTAGTATTATGAACATAAGTTCCATTTACAGTTATAGTATAACCTGATGTAAACGTACCGGTGGTACCCTGGTGAATCAGTGTAACACCTGAAACAAGAGTCAAACTGCCTGTCTGGTTATTCCACGTGTTTCCGTTTAAAATTGTAATTGTATTTCCGCTTACAGCATTAGATGGCGCACTGCCTGCCGTAACCCAAGTGGAACCATTATAATACTGCCAGTTTGTGGAGGAACTCAAATCGACTGTTCCGTTGCTTTTATAATCACCCGCTGTCTGAGCAATTGATATTCCGTAAGTAAAAATAGAAATAAAAGCAATTAGTATCACTTTTTTCATAATTTACCCCTTCGAATATTTGTAAGAATTAAATATTAATAAAATAATATCTTTTATACAATTCATTTTATTTGTAACAGAAATTTTAAAATACAAAATTCGTAACTTCGGATGGAAACCGTGAAAAATACGTTTTCTAGGTTATGCATATATTTTACCATTAGTCATATCTCTTATTGCTTACGGAATTGTATGGCTTAACGGATTTGCAGAATCTACGAGCAAAGAAATAATAAATTACAAATGGGCTAAGATGATTGGTTTCGGATTGCATGCTCCTTTTATTATTGGCTTACTCTCAAAGATGTCATTAGGATTTCTTTTAACGTGCATTCCGGTTCTTTGTGAAGAAATCGGTTGAAGCAGTTTTCTGACTCCAGAGCTTCTGAAAATATTTTCTGTCCCTGTAACATCTTTAATAGTTTGTGTTTTCTGGGTAGTCTGGCATTACCCTGCAATCATAGGCAGATTCTATGGTCAAGGGACTCCTTTGTGGGTGGCATTACCCAGTTTCACACTTTGTTTAATTGGTCTTTCTTTTGTAAGAACTGTGCTGGTATTAAAATCAAAAAGCTTATGGGCAGGTGTGGTTTTGCATTAAAGTGATAACATTGTTTTAATGGGTGTATTCTGGGAAATGACTGTTCAAAAAGGATTTGCGGCATATATAGTTTCAGAGACAGGAATATTTACGGGTGCTGCTTATATTTTAATTGCTATAATATTTTGGAAAATGCAAATGAAAAATCAAACAGTCTAAGAACATAATATACCAAGAAAAATGATTTTAGTAAAATAAATTTTGATTTAACTTAATATTGTAAGTCGGGAGTCTTCTTCCGGTTTTTTTTGTGAGTAAATCTCGTGCAATCTGAGGTAATCTGGTGCAATCTGAGGTAAACTGAGGTAAATTAATTTTAAAAAAGTGCAATTTTAAACCGTTTTTGAGGTTTTTTTCCACCCTTTCACGGTGAAGATTTGCGGGTTCGAATCCCGCTGGGCGTGCAATCTAAAGCCCTGTAAATATTAACGTTTACAGGGTTTTTTGTTTTGTATCATTTTGAGTTGGTAGTCGAATGGTAGTCGACACTAATTTTCATTCAAAGTTTTAATGCCATTCAGTTGACTTTTTATCATATTTGGGGGATTTAAACCGTGAATATCCGAAATGGGATCATAAGCAACATTTCCATTTACCCATAAATCTAATGTTAATTGGGCAGTTTTCCAAAAACACAAAATTATTTACATTCTCTCATAATTATATAATATTATAAATTATTATCATTATTTTATTATCCGATATGATAACAATAATTAATAAATATGTTTATATAGTTGACATATAATATTATTTGTGTTATTTTCCTAATAATAGCACAAAATTTCAGTTCTTTGATTTAGCAATTTAGAATAATTCACGAATTTATAAATTTAATTTTTTTTTATGAAAAACAAAAATACAAGATTTATAAGATTTTTATTATTTATTATTGCTACTTCTCTAATTCTCTCACCTTTTCCGGAGAAAGCAAATGCACAATGGACACCAACGAATGGGGTAAGCGGCGGTTTCATTTGGTGCATAACAAGTTCAAGTTCAAATTTATTTGCAGGGACTTTTGGGTATGGAATTTTTAAATCAACCGATAACGGCGCGAGTTGGAATCCCTGCATTAACGGATTGAAAAACACTTATGTATTCTCTTTAACTACTTCAGGTTCAAATATTATCGCAGGAACCTGGTTAGGAATTTATTACAGTTCAAACAACGGGGATACCTGGAACGTCGGGGATACGGTTTTAACTGCAAGCAAAATCGTTTACGCTGTATCTACGCTGGGAACAACAGGAACTGTTTTTGCAGGTACAAGTTATCACAATGCTTCAGACCCAAAAACAACTTTTATTTCAACCAATTACGGTATAACCTGGTCTTCAACGACGACAAATCCGCAAGTAGCAGGTACAAATGTCGGCGTATATTCATTGATAGAATTTGGTGGAAACCTTTTTGCAGGCACTGCGGGTGCGAGTGTATTCAGAACAGTAAAT
The DNA here is from genome assembly GCA_003158365.1 of Ignavibacteriota bacterium. Lineage (GTDB taxonomy): Bacteria > Bacteroidota > Ignavibacteria > Tepidaquicellales > Tepidaquicellaceae > FEN-1279. The sequence goes on from PMIW01000189.1 coordinate 8,210, forward strand.
TACGGGTCAACCTGGAATCAGATGACAGGCGGTACAATGGGAACCACACAAAATGTTTACTGTCTAAGTGCAATTGGTACTACGAAATTATTGGCTGGAACTAATCAAAACGGGTTTTTCTGGTCTCTGGATAATGGTGCAACATGGAATCCTCAAAATACCGGATTACCTGCCGCTCCTAATAACACAATATATAATATAACTACCATTGGTTCTAACATATTTGTTCCGTCATTTGGTAATGTAGTTTACATGGCAACAAACGGTGTAACTTTAACCTGGACTCCAACTACGTCTACAGGATTATTTAACAAATCTGTCTACTCAATTTACTCTTTAGGTTCTACACTTTACGCAGGAACATGGGGTGCCGGAGTATTTATTTCAAATAATAATGCTTCAAGCTGGTCCCGTTCTAATAATGGTTTAAAAGATGTCGTTGTAGGATGTCTTTCTAACAATGGGTCAACATTATTTGCCGGTACTTTGGGTAATGGAGTCTTTTTCTCTACTAATAATGGTGATAACTGGGCTCAGGCGGATAATACAGCATTGGCTGATCCTAATATTAATACTATAATGCCGTATAGCACTAATATATTTGCCGGCACTAATAACGGTATATATCTTTCTGGAAATAACGGTGTTACTTGGACATCCTCATCGACAGGATTACCTGCCAATACACAAATTAATTGTATAATACCTGTTAGCTCAATTTTATTTGCAGGTTCACAAAATAATCACGTATATAAGTCTACAAATAATGGAGCAGTGTGGACAGATCTCGGATCACCAAGTTCCGGTGCGGTTACCTCATTCGCAACTATAGGTATAAACATTTTTCTTAGCTGCATAGGAGGAAATGGAATTTTTTATTCACTTAATGGAGGAACAACATGGAATCCTTCTACTACCGGATTAACAAATCGTAATGTCCATAGTCTTAGTGCACTGGGAACTACAAATATTTTTGCGGGAACCGAACGCGGTGTTTTTCTTTCAACTAATACAGGCGCGACATGGTCCCGGGTAAGTAATAAAAGTAACGGAATGGATTCTGTTTTAACCGTATATTCTATTGTCAACGACGGTACGAATGTAATTGCGGGAACCTTTAATGGTGTATACCTGACTTCTAACATGGGTGCAACCTGGCAGAAGAAAAATCAGGGGCTTGGAGCAGATACATTATTTGTTAGCTTATTAATTTATAATAACAATGTTTTTGCGGGAATGTGGCCGATGATTCCTAATAATAGTCTGGTTTCTCCTTTAGTCTGGAAACGTTCTATAGCCAATATTTCAATTGGTATTAAGAACATCAGCACAACCATACCTGATAAGTTTAATCTGATGCAGAATTATCCTAATCCTTTCAATCCTGCTACAACAATTAAATGGAGTATAAAAGAAGGGGCATTCGTAACTCTAAAAATCTTTGATGCGACCGGTCAGGAAGTCGGCTCTTATGTGAATGAGAAATTAAATGCGGGTGTTTATGAAGCTAATATTGACGCATCCAATCTGTCAAGCGGTGTATATTTCTATAAACTTCAAGCCGGGAATTTTACGGATACAAAGAAAATGGTGTTGATAAAATAATTATTTCAATTTGAGTAAATGATTAAGCCGGAGGTTTTACTTCCGGCTTTTTTATTATTCTTTGATCTCTTGTAAGTAAAATTTTGATTATTCTTATTAATCAAATGCCAGGATTGCTCTTTTTAAATCTTCGATTCCAATGTGAGTGTAGTTCATTGTTGTCTTTAGGTTAGAATGTCCGGCTAATACCTGAACATAATTTACATTGATTCCTTATCTTTGATTGTAATTTCATTTATCGGTTTTGTTCCAATTAATTTCTGGAAATTATTGAATGTATTTTTGTAAATATTAACAGTTCTTTTTCTAAGGTTATTTGTAACATAAAACATTACTTTTTGTTCAAGTTCTAAAAAGTTTTTTAGTGGCTTGAGTGAGGGGATTGGTGAATTTATTTCTTTCATCTCGTTGGCAAATGCAATTAAAAAAGCTAGTGCATCAGCCTTGTATGCGGTACCTGTTGAGACAGCTTTTCTTTTTCCAGTCTCGTCGAATATCTACCATGAGTATTTTTATTTTTTGATAGGAACATAACAGTATCCTTTCTAATATTTTATATTAGATATATTATATCCTTTAAAATATTCAAAATAATGAAGTGACGAAAGAGTTTAGCAGGCTGGAAAAAAGCTCCAAAAATAGAGTGGAATTAGTGTTTGCAGTAGTGCAGCAAACCGGGGCAATTAATTTGATAACGATGAATCCTCCGAATTTTTTGGGTTATATATAAATTTTAGACCTCCTATTTAACTAATTACGAATTTTTAAGAATTTTCCAGTATTATTCCAAACTAGTCTATTCGGATTAGATATTCTTTCATTACTCTGGACTATTATTTATTCAGTTGCATTTTCGTATCTTATTAATAAATTTAATAAATTTCCTAAAATTATGATTTTTTAGTCGCTATAACAAACACAATTAAAAATTTAAAAAAGAAAGATACATACTTATGTTGAACACACAAGGTACATCCGATACTGAGGAGAAAAAGAGTTTTTTAAAATGTAATGGAAATTCTTATGATATAACAAGCATTAAAGGCTTAAGCTTAGTCGAGAAATTGCAGGCAATAGCAAGAGATAACGGAATCAGTAGGTTTGATATTTATGACTCTAACAATAAAAATCTGAGCCCTGATGACATCGAATCAGGAAATTTCTTCGGAGACATATCATTACACATTGAAAATTTACAATAGATCTGCACCCTTTTTCACCGGTATAATACAGGTAGAAGTTACTGTAAGTTTTTTTGTTTTTTGAGATGAACATTATGCCTCCTTATTGATTTAATATATTATACCTATATATGTAAATAAACAATAAAAATAAGTTGGTTGTCCGTAAGTGCAGACTCTGAAAAGCTTTGATTTCAGTGTGTTTTAGGAGTGAGCGTGAGTTACCTAAAATTATGCCTAAAATAGAAACGCAACGGTTAAGCAGGCTGAAAAAACACTGGAAAATCAGCGAAGAAACGAAATAAGCAAGAGTTCAGGTAAACTGAAGTAAGTAGTAATAAAACACTATAATTCTTCTTTGATAGTATTGATTACTAGTCAAAATATGTAATTTATATCGAATGCTTCGATAAAACTAAAATACATTATTATATTAGTACCTCTCTGTAAATTTAGGCAAAAAAATATTAAAATTTTTCAAAATTCGAAGTTTTTCAATTTTATTAATTCCATTTCATGGGGATTTTTAAGAATATTGAGGCAAATAATAAATATTTAATTTTAAAAATATATAGCTTATATTCATAATTAAATTAAAACTAATAATATTATGTAACATTTAGTTACATAATATTACACAAATAAATATTATATATCACTATTTTAATAGAATTAATATAATGTATAATAATAGTTTATTAATCTAAAGAGAATTATTGATAAACAAATGTTCTACTGAAAAGAAACAAATCAATAATTAGTTCATCTGTAACCCACTATAGACAGAAATATATTAGTACAAAAAAAGCATAGAACGACTAAATTATAAATTAGTTTAAAATAGAAATTAATACCTGAGCAATTGAGTTCATAATAATAATTTATTAAAAATTGTTAGTTTTTCTTGATTGTTTAAATATTTATAAACATACCTGGAAAACAAAAACTTTACCTTTGATAAATTTATTAGTTGCAATGAGAGTATTTTCTTAATTTTTATATAATAAATAATTGTTGTTTTAAAGTAAATTGGTTTTGAAGTAAAAAAATCTTAAATGATTTTATAATTAATATTATAATTAATATGACAATAGGCGAGGGAACTAAATCTGTATATGCTTTAATATTTATTTTTCTTTTCTTCTCACTAGATTGCTTTTCTCAAATTTATTCTACTCATAATTACACACCTGAAGATGGCTTAGCCGCAAGAACAGTTTACGATATCACTCAAGACAGTACCGGACGAATGTGGTTCGGAACTGGAGTGGGTATATCCAGATATGATGGTTTTAAATTTGAAAATTATGATTTTACAAAGGAAGTAAATAAGATATCATACAGAAGAATAAAAACAGATGAGAAAGGTTTTGTATGGTCTATATCGTATTATACAAGAGATTCGATTCGGGTATTCAAAAACAATCAATGGTTTAGTATCCCTCCCCCGGGTATTTCAAATATATATGTTGAGAATTCAGCTATTGATATATTTTATGATAACAATAATCCTGTTTTTTGTTTGGGAACAAGTGAAGGAATTTTTATAAACAAAGATAATGTCTGGAGAAGGTATGGAGAAGAAAATGGATTAATTTGCAATTCTGTTATAAATGTTTGTGTATTCGATAAGAAATTTTACATTGCAACAAAAAAAGGGATATCTGTTTTTTATTCAGATTCATTTGATAATTCATTAAATAATATCATTTCGAAAGAGCCGACTAACATACTAAAAGTATATTTTCAGAAACTCAGTGTGAATAACAAAGAAGAAACAAAAATGTGGATTCTTATGCCCAATAAACTTGGATATATAGAGAATGGAATATTTAGTATGCTAACAACTGATTTTGAGATTCCGGATATTAGTAGTTTTATCAGCTATTCATTGGTAATTGACGAAAGAGATAATATTTATTTTGGCAGTCCTTATGTAAAGTATTATATAAATATAAATAATCGCAAAATAGTTCAATTGTTCAAAGAAAATGGATTAATATCTAACGGCTGCACATCAATTTTTATAGACATAGAGGATAATTTATGGGTATCGGATACCAGAGGATTATGTAAACTGAACAGTCTTGCATTTCGCAATCATAACAGCAGAATAGGATTAGAAGAAGATGAAGTTACTGCTGTAAATGAAATTAGTCCGCAAAAATATATTTTTGGACATAATCATGGTATTACAATTTCCGAAAATCACAAATTTAAATATATTTCTTTCAAAACATTAAAAAATTACAAATCAAATTCGAGCAGAGTTCTGGATATATTTAAAGATAAAAAAGGTAATATATGGTTATCAGCTTTTAATATGGGAATAGGAAAACTTAATAATACCGATAACATAGAATGGATGAAGGTACCCGATTCCACAAGATTTACTTCGGTAATTTCAGATGAAGATGGGAATATAATAGCGTCTTCTGACAATGGAATCTATATTTATAATAAAGGAAAATTTGAAAAATATTATAATAATATACTGACTAATGTGAGGAAATTATTCAATTTGAACGACGGAAAAATTTGGGCTGCAACATCGAGAGGGATTTATATTATAAAGAATCAAAATACAAAACTTATAAAAAGAAATGACAAATTTGAAGCAAATAGTATCTACTCAATTTTTAAAGATAATAAGGGGAGAATTTTCGCAGGTACTCAGGACGGATTGTACATAGTTCAAAATGATTCTATGATTAAATTCAGAGAAAATAAATTTGCAATTGATGATGCAGTTTTTAATATGGTTCAGGATAAGAATAATAATTTTTGGTTTGGAACAAACAAAAATCTTGTTTTTTGGGATGGAAATAATATCATAAAGGAATACAATTCTAAAAACGGACTTGTTCCGGGTGAAATTAACAGGTCAGCTTTGTTTTTTGATTCGGATAACAGGCTTTGGATAGGCACAGATATGGGAGTCTCCCGGTATAATTCCGAGTTGGATATTAAGAAATCATATATTCCTAAAGTTGAAATAATCAGTATAATAGAAAATGGGGGTAATATCATTTCGATTGATAAAGATATAAAGCTTGGTTATAAGAATAATAATTTAAAATTCTTATTCAGGGGAATTTCATTTGTAAATGAAAATTCGATTGAATATAAAGTAAAACTTGAAGGATTTGATAAAGACTGGGTAGATTTAAATCAGAACCATATAGATGACATTAAATATTTGAATCTGAAACCGGGGGATTATGTGTTTAAAGTAAAAGCTCGGAATCCTTCCGGCGAATGGAGCAGCGAAGTTGCTTCAAAAATTATTACTATTGAAAATCCATTCTACTACAAATGGTGGTTTATATTACTTGTTATGGTGTTTGCTGTGACAGGTTTGTATGGATTATTCTATCATCATAGTAGAACGAGATATCTTTCGAAAATTGAAACCGAAGTTCAAAAAAGAACAGAAGAACTTGCAAAAGCGAAAAATGATTTGGTAACAGTTAATGAAAGTCTTGAAGAGAGAGTAAAACAGAGAACGAATGAACTTTCAGAAAGCGAAAGTAAGTACCGCTCAGTTGTGGAACAAGCTTCTGACGGTATAGTAATCTACGATATTGAGAGCAGAAAGATTTTACAAACAAATATAGCTTATTGTAAAATGCTTGGATATGAAATGGATGAAATGCTGTCACTTACTCTTTATGATATGATAGCGCATGAAAAAGAAAGTGTTGACAGCTTCGTTAAAAAGATTATTAATGAAAAAATAGTTTTTATCGGAGAAAGATTCCACAAAATGAAAAATGGGGATTTTTTGCCTGTTGAAGTAAGTGCAAGAAAATTTTGTTATGCAGGCAATCCTGCAATATGTGTTTTTGTGAGAGATATCAGCGAAAGAAAAAAAGCTGAAGTTGCATTACGTGAATCGGAAGAACGTTACAGAACACTTGTGGAAAATGCCGATGATATAATATTGACGTATGATTTGAATTTTAAATCTATGCAAGGGAATAAGAAGCTTACAGAATCTTTGGGCATTGAAAAAGGAAATTTGGCAGATTTATACAATCGGTTACACCCTGATGAAATCAAAGATATAAGAGAAGCCCAAAAGAAATTACTCAAAGAAGGCAGACATGAGAGTGAGTTCCGGTTAAAGCAAGCAAATGGGAATTGGCTAAATATTTCGGGAAAATCCGTTGTAGTAAGAGATAGTAACAATAATCCTTTATATATTCTGTCAATATTCCGTGATATTTCCGGAAGAAAAAAGATTGAACAGGCATTATTCGAAAGTGAAAAGAAATTCAGGGAACTAGTAGAATTACTTCCTGAAATTGTATTCGAAACAGATAAAAACAGCAATGTTATTTTTGTAAACAAAGCAGGTTTAACACAATTTGATTTATCTTTAGAAGAATTGAGTAAAGGTTATACTGTTTTAGATTTTCTTGCTCCCGAAGTTCATGAAAAAGCAAAAATAAATTTCTATAAAGTTTTTAGCGGTGAGCCTTCAAAAGGTAACGAATATACCGGTCTAAAGAAAGACGGTAGTAAATTTCCGGTTTATATTAATTCTGTACCCATTGTTAAAAATAATGAACCAACAGGAATCAGAGGAATTGTGGTTGATATTACAAATCAAAAAAACACTGAAGAAAAATTATTAAAAATTTCCGAAGAACAAAAAGATCTGATTGCTGCTAAGGACAAATTCTTTTCGATAATAGCACACGACCTGCGGAATCCGTTTACCGGGTTATATGGATTTTCTCAAGTTTTGCACGATGAAGCCTTGGAATTATCTAGTGAGGAAATTGTAAAATATTCGGGTCATATAAAAGATTCAGCTGAGAATCTGCTGAACCTTCTTGATAATTTACTGCAATGGGGGAGGTTACAAACGGGAAAGATGGAAGCCAGGCTGGAAAAAATTAACCTTTTTAAAAAAATAGAGAATAGCATTTCTCTGTTATCTCACAATATAAATAAAAAAGAAATTTCCATTTCTAATTATATTAAAAATGATATTTATGTATTTGCTGATAATTTTATGTTAGATTCTATTATTCAGAATTTACTTATGAATTCAATTAAATTCACACCAAGAAAGGGTGAGATAGAATTTTCTTCTGATATTTCAGATGGTTTTGCTTATATATCTTTATCTGACACGGGTATCGGATTATCAACCGAACAAATTGAGAATATATTCCGAATAGATAAACGAAATACAACATTAGGCACTGAAAATGAACCCGGTACGGGTTTAGGGGTTATACTTTGTAAAGAGATGATTGAGAAACAAGGTGGTAAATTAATAATAAAATCAGAAATTGGTAAAGGTTCAGTTTTTATATTTAGCTTGCTTTTGGTGTAAACTTTAATTTTTATTTTTTAAAAATGAAATTTCTATTAGCACTTTGTTTATAAACTGTAAGCAATCTGAGATA
>PMIW01000192.1 GCA_003158365.1 Ignavibacteriota bacterium
AATGAAATCAACACAAAAAATTTCCTGTTCAGGACAAGGGAATTCGAACAGATGGAAATGCAGTTTTTCATTAATCCTGCCGAAGACGAAAAGTGGTTTGAATACTGGAAAGAGAACAGGATTAACTGGTTCGTGAAATACGGAATAAGCAGGGACAAATTAAATATTCACCCTCACGATAAACTTGCACACTATGCGAAATCCGCCGTCGATATAGAATTTGCTTTCCCGTTCGGCTGGGGTGAGATAGAAGGAATACACAACAGAACCGATTTCGATTTAAAAAGACACAGCGAGTTTTCAGGAAAAAAATTAGAACACTTCGACGACCAGACTAAAGAAAGATTTATCCCGTATGTAATCGAAACATCTGCGGGAGCATCGAGAAGTTTCATGGCATTCCTTCTGAATGCTTACGAAGAAGAACAGGTATCGAGAGAAAACCTCGACGGCTCGACTGCAAAGGAAACAAGAACAGTATTAAGATTCCATCCCGCACTTGCGCCTGTAAAAGCAGCCATATTCCCTCTCGTAAACCGCGACGGAATGCCCGAGATAGCACATAAGCTTACCGAAGATTTAAGAAAAGACTTCAAGGTATTTTATGATGATTCGGGAGCGGTAGGCAGAAGATACAGAAGACAGGATGAATGCGGAACACCCTATTGCATAACAATTGACTCTGATACTTTGAATGATAGTACAGTTACAGTCAGGGACAGGGACAGCATGAAGCAGGAAAGAATTTCGATTGATAAAGTGAATTCGTATCTGAAAGAGAAGTTATAATTTTTGGATTCAGATAATTTAATAATGATAATCGGTCTTATTGGTGCAGCGCTGACTACTTTTTCTTTTTTACCCCAGGCTGTAAAGGCAATCAGGACGAAGCACACAAAGGATTTATCGATGCCGATGCTTGTTATGCTGATATTCGGAATAGCTTTCTGGGTAACGTACGGAATACTAATTAAAAATATTCCTCTCATCGCCGCAAACTCAGTTTCTCTCGTACTAATGCCAACAATTTATTTTATAAAGAGAAAGTACGGATGATAATTTCATTTCACTCTAACTGCCTGATGCGGTTAGAGTGAAAATATTCCAATCAATTTTACTTCTTTGTATATTCTGTTTTTTCTTCCATCTTTATTTCTTTACCGCTTGGATCTTTCATTATGCTCACGGCATTCATTAACATTTTTCCGCCATCGAAGTAAATAGTCCTGTCGTCAGTATACATGGAGTTTTTGGAAACCATGTGCATCGACATTTTATCATAATCGAATTCCCCTGTACCGGTAGCAACGGCAGCTGCGCCCCAGTCATCAAACCACCATCCGAGGCATTCGCCTTTCGTGCCGACTCCGTAAATACCGATGCCTGAATATTTCATTTCGGGTTTACCCTGGGCGGACGTAATTATTTGCATTTTAATGAACTGATGATTAAGCATCCATTCGATTTTCAGTGTATAATCCCATTTCATTCCCATCGATTCCCCGACTCCCGTCCATTCTCCTGTCATTGCTTCGAGTACTTTATTATCGATAGGTTTGGGGGGCATCATTTCCTGCGAAAAAAGATTTGCAGAAAAAACAGATATCAAAACTAACAGAATTGCAAAATGTTTCATTTTTTTGTTCTCCTTAAATTTAATTATTAATCACTGATTACGCTGATTTTTTTGATTCCACAGACCCGCCACGGCGGGCAGTTTGAGTTGATTGAACTGAAAAGATAGAATAAAGAAAATATTACATTACTTTGAGTAAGAGTAAAAGTTTTTTATACTGAATACTATATTCTGAATTCCAAATTCTACTTCTTAATTTTCTTTGCATAAAAATTCCCGGTTGCCATGGTGCCGCGCATTGTAGAGAATGTCCATCTGCCTGCAAGAGAATCTTTCATAATTGCAAAATTAATTAAGATATTATTATCTGCAATTTTCGGATTTGTATTAATGAATGCTTTTTTTTCATTTACGTCTACGTTGCCGTTAAAAGAACCTTTCATAGATTTGAACCCGGGAAAAGAGTCATTGAACACTTTATCCTTTGTATAAGTCCCGCTGATTTTTTCATTATCATAACCTGTAAAAATTAAAACTCCTTCGATTAATTTATTATCTGTGGAGTCAGTCATAGTGTAATTATACTTCCCTGAAATCAAATCGGAGCAGGATTCGGAAGTGCATGTTGTAGTACACCCGCCTGTGCAGCCAATATAAATAAAAAGCGGTAACAATAAAAAAAGATAGAGTTTCTTCATAATTGAATTAAAAACATTTATTAATATCCACGAATATAGCTTGAATAGACATTAGTTTCAAGAAAAATAGACAGGAAAAAGCATTTTACAAAGTGCACGAAGAAAAGCGAAAAAAAAGTGTAGTACTTTTGTAGTACTTTTGGTGCATTGTTTTAAAATTGAGCAAAAAACGCAGGAATATTTTGATTAAAACTTCACTTTGAGTACTAATGGTGAACTTTTTATAAGAAAAAACTTCACCTAAACTTCACCCTGGTGGAAATATGTAAAAACAGTTGTCTCATTTTTTCTGATGGAAATCCAACGTTAGAAACTGTTGTTTTCACCTATGTAGGTTACTTTAATATGTAAAAGAACTACTACCTTACAAATATATGGTGTGTGAAATTAAAAAGCAAGAGAAAACAAATTATAATGAATAATGAGTAATAAAGAACCGCTTCTGCGTTCCCACGCTGGAGCGTGGGAATGAGAAGATCTCTGGATTCCTGCTTTCGCAGGAATGACAAACCGTTTTTTCTTTTTTATTTCAGCAGAATCATTTTCTTTACTTCGGAGAAAATATTTCCCGAGCCCGAAGTTGATGCAACGAGTTTATAGAAATACACTCCGCCGGATAAATTATATCTATCGGTATTGAAAACAATATTATTATGACCTCTTGCATAGAATTTATTATTTAATAATACCGCTATTTCCCTGCCGCTTATATCATATACTTTTAGCGTTATAAATGCATTCTGCGAAACATCGAATTTAATTGTTGTAGAAGGATTAAACGGGTTCGGNNATTTGTATCTCCGCTCGTATTATCACCCGTAACTGCATATCCCAGCAAACTATCCACAAATGTAATATCACTAAGAGGTCTGTTCCTTAGATATGGAAGGGATTGGTTATACCAATTGGTTGATTGTATATTTAAAGGAGTTGCATAAATAAAAAATGTCAGAATAGAAAAAAAAAATAAAGAATATTTTTGTAAACTTTTTCATAAACTTAAATGGCTTATTATTTCAAATTTAAACAATTATTATAATAAATGAAATACAAAGTTTAAAAAGCATAAAACCAATAATCAGTTTCAACAATAGAATTGAGTTCGCGCTGATAAACACTACTTTGGGTTTTATAAGTTAATGTGAAGAAAAAAAACCGTTCCCCTTTTTATATGGAGAACGGTTTTTTTTATGCTCTTAAATCCATATTCGTTATGTCTGCTGGAGCGGAAGAGAAATCAATGAAATCAGCGTAATCAGTGATTCATTTAAGCATCAGCCCCGATTCATTTCGTTTCCCGATAAATCTGGATGCTGTAGAGCGCACATCGGGATTGACCCAAAGGGTACCCCTGCTTAAATGATTTTCGTCATTTAAGCATCAACATTTTTTTGCTCGTATTAAACTTCTGTGTGCTGAGTGTATAAAAATATATTCCGCTTGCAATCTCCGTATTGTTTAATGAGAAATTTATGTTGTAATTCCCTGCAGCCTGAAATGTATTAACAAGTGTCGTTATTTCCCTGCCGTTTATATCATAAATTTTTAAAGTTACAAATGTGTTTTCGGGAATTGAATAACTTATCACTGTCGATGGATTAAACGGGTTCGGATAATTCTGAGATAAATCAAATGCGACAGGCAGTTCGGAAGAATTTTCAACGTTTTCAAATGTTGAGCACTGGAGATATCTTAACCTTACAGTATCTCCCGGCAAAGACCCGAATCCAAGAGAAAAATTAACACCATAATATATTTCACAATAACTCATTAAAGTGCCATTATAATTCGGTACTCTATAATGAACACAGGTTTCACTGGAAGAAAAGCACGTATCAATTTGTCCTATACTAGTCTGGGTAATCGGCCACACGCAGTCATGAGTATGCCTTGAACCAAAGCTGTGCCCCATTTCGTGAGCATCAACCATAACTGTCCACGAATAAGTCGGGAACCGGCTATACGTATTATCAATTCCGCAGAACGAAAATCTTCCTGATGAATTAGACGGATTATAATTGGAGCATAATGTATTTATCCACGAGATGCCGCCGAAATTCGGATTTCTTGTTGAAAGTAAATGTGCGAGATTACCGTTGAAATTATCTTTCAGGTCATCGCTAAAATGCAAAAGAATTTCATATGCGTCATTTAATTTAATGTACGGGTCCGGGATTGCATAAACTCTAATTTCGGAAATTTGTACGGGTAAAAAATCATTCTGATAAATAGTAGAAACTTCGTTGAAAAAACCCGTAATATAATCTCCTACCGAATCAATATTTGATTTATGGTCCAGAAACATCTGGTAATCGGCAACAAAATAAATCTTAACAGGCAGGCGCACATTTGTATTATCAAAATTATTATTTGAAATATTATTGTTATTCTGAATTCTCATTTTACCGGAATCATCGACTCTGCATTTAAATTTATTTTTGACCAATAAATCACGCTCGCTATAGTATATATAGCTTCCGCGGTTTTTGTCATCATTTAAAACTCCGAGATTATAATTTCCGGTTTCATCGGAAACAATACCCATAACAGAATTTTCAAAAATACTTATCGAAACTGTAGAATTAGGATTATCTTTTATAATACCTTTGTAATATACGCCGGGTTTGTAAGTAAAAGGTACAACTCCGTTTGCCGTAATCATTGTTACACGGAAGTCATCGCTAAGGATTGGTATTATAGTAAGCTCGAAATTCACGGAAGATTTATCGCCAAGAGGAATTTCAAGAACTATATTTTCCTTTTTGGAGTTTACAAGTTCTCTCAGATTATCAATTTTCAGGTTAAGGAGTGTACCGGATTTTATATATTGTTCGAGTCCGCTGCTTTTTACATCGGTAGTTTTATAATCAAACAACCTGACATTATCAAACTTCGAATTTGATTTTTTCCCGTTAATAATCTGTCTTACGCTTTTTACAGGCTTAGGTATGGAGACTTTGCTGTTTTCAATATTTTCGTTTCTAAAATATGAATTCCCGAGAAAGCCTGCAACGACAATAAGCACTACAAAAACAAAGGGTGAATATTTTATTTTCATATTAAAAGTATTTATTGTTTTAAGTCTTTATAAAAACCTTGTCGGTTATATCAAAAGGACAATTAATTCTAAGTAAGGGTGATTTAATATCAATATTAAATTGTCTTTTTAACAACTTAACTATTACAATATTAAAAATCAAAGAGCAGGTCTTTATATGAAAGGTTTTATGTCTTCATGATGATGTTGGGAACGAGGAGAATGAAAACAATTAATAATGAGTCATGAATAATGAGTAATAAAGAGCAGGAAAGGAATCTGCGTTCCCACGCTGGAGCGTGGAACGAGGGGTAAAACCATAACGACTGGATTAGCTTCGCTGAATAAAAAACATTTCCCGCTAAAAACATGCGGGAATGACAAGACGTTTTTTTGCTTTCTTACTTCAGCAGAATCATTTTCTTTACTTCGGAGAAAATATTTCCCGAGCCCGAAGTTGATGCAACGAGTTTATAGAAATACACTCCGCTGGATAAATTATAAGGTGCTGAATTGAAGATTATATTTTTATATCCTTTTGAGTAGAATTGACTGTTCAGTAAAACAACTATTTCCCTGCCGCTGATATCATAAATTTTTACCGTTATGAAAGCATCCTGCGGAACGGCGAAGCTGATTGTTGTAGCAGGGTTGAACGGGTTGGGATAATTCTG
>PMIW01000118.1 GCA_003158365.1 Ignavibacteriota bacterium
TTCATAAGATAATATTTCATTCCCTGCTTGAATACAAGTGCTCCGTTTAATACCTTAACGAGAAATTCATCAATCTGTAGCTCGAGTTTTTTTGTTTTTTTCTCAAATACTGCCATAAAATATACTCCTGCTTTCTTTATTTTTTATTCCTGTATGTGTTTACATACATTAAGTAATTGCTTGAACTGCGCTTGATTTTTGCAATCTCTTCTTCTGTCAAATCTCTTATTATCCTGCCCGGTACCCCCGCTACAAGCACACCTTCAGGTACTTCGAACTGTTCCCTCACCAATGTCCCGGCGGCTATGAACGAATTCGAATTAATAATGCAGTTATCAAGCAGTATTGCACCCATCCCGATTAATACTAAATCTTTCAGCGTGCATCCGTGTACCAGCGCGCCGTGACCGATTGTTACTTCGTTACCGATTATCAACGGATATTTTTTGTATGTAACGTGAAGTACGCTTCCATCCTGAATATTAGTCCTCTCGCCTATCCTTATATAATTTACATCTCCTCGTATTACCGTATTGAACCATACACTCGAGTCTTTCCCAATCTCAACATCACCAATTATCTGCACCCCGTCACAGACAAAAACACTTTCATCTATTTTTGGATTTATCCCTTTATATGGTAATATCATTTTAAATCAATTTTAACGTTACCGTTGTTTTTTAAAGAAATTTCAATATCGCCTATTCTTAGATTTGTATTGTCTATAGGCAGTAAACTGATATTTTCCCTCGCCCACTTTGCCGCAATGCCGTTTAAAGGATTTTGTATTCCATAGTTTTTATATTGAATCATCTCTCCTGCCTGATAAATTATATCCACAAGAGTTTCACCCGAAGCCCAAAAATCCCCTATGCAGATATCGTGAGGATGTGCCATTCTGAAATTCGGATGAAATATCTCAGTCAGTATATAACATTGGGGCTTTAATCTCGGGTAATCTAGGTGAAGATAAATCTCGATTTTATGATTGTATATAAAATCTATAATTTTATTCTCTGAAGTGGAAAACCTGGACAGCTTTATTCCCCTTATATCTTTATAATTTACAATGTATCTCTCAGGTATGGAATTTTCTTTCTTTTCAAACTCAATGGATATGTATGGGTGATTTGAAAACTCATTAACCAGATTCTCATAATCCGAATTTAATCTTCTTTGTCGTGGTGTCATTTTCTTATCTCTCCATTGGTATTTCTATAATTTGCCCGATAGCTATATCGTTTTCATCTTTCAGGTTATTATATCTTATAAGAAAATTATATTTTCCCTCGTCTTTATAATATTGAACGGCTAATTTTCTGAGTGAATCTCCGGGTTTTATCTGGTATTTCAGAATATAGCTTAAATTCCTCTTACTGCTGTCAGAGCTCGTTTCCAGTGCAGTAACAAGCTTGTCAATCCTTCCGTTTGTCTTTATGTCTTCTTCTTTTAATTCCTTTATTCTGCCGTTTATATCTCCCAGATCGGAATACTTATTACTTACATCGAAATATTTTATCAAAAGCACGGCTGATAAAATTAAACTTAAAATGGAAATGACTAATATAATCTTTCCCGATAAATTACTTTCTTTAGTTTTTTTTTCAATTTCAATATCGCTGTTCAAAATATTTATATTTTCCTTATTTGTCTGAAAATCCGAATAAACATAAAAACAATTTGCTTTAGAAAGAAGCTTTTCTTTCCATAAAAAGAAACCCTCTGTATTGTTTATCGGGTCATACACGTAAGCTACCATGAAATCCCTGTCAAAAAAATTCTCGTGTATGAATTTATCGTATGAGGAAAGGAAAACCGTGTGCCCCGGATGCGAATGAAACCACCCCAGTACCCTCTTTGCGGAAAACTCTTTATCAATCTTGTCGTTAATGTATTCCCAGGTCTTATGTGTAAATGTTAATCTTGTTACATTGGCTTCCGTAAATCGCGCGATTACAATTTCATCTATAACAATAAAAAGATTTTGCGAGTCATCTTTGTAAACATCACCGAGTAACACCCCGCCAAGCTCATTTGATTTATCACTTGAAAGATACGCCTTTACATCACTTAATGTATTTTCACTTATAAAAATCCTGAAGTTTTCTTCTTCTGTGCCAATTTTAATATAATCAGCAGGATAAGTGCCCAAAATAACCGGCTGTTCGCTGTTTTTATCTTTAATATCTACCATGTCGGAAGATAAAAAGATTGAATGATATAAGAAATCACATTGTTGATTCCAATTAAAACAACTGTAAAAGTGGTATTCCGCTAAATGAAGAATGGCATTTTACTAATAGTCAATTAATAAAAATCTTCTCGGTGCGATTCCGGTATTATAATAATTCAGCATATTTCCGGAATAATCGAATTTATATATAAGTCCGCTTGATACAAAATTTCTTGCATTTGCAACATAATGGTTTTTCGTCTTAGAATCAAAAACATATCCGTAATAATTCACGTTTGCCGGACTCGGATTATCTATTATCACCTGCGAGACTCCTGAATATAAATTTAGTTTCACAATTTTATTGTCATATGAAATGAAATATATATCATAACTATCTGCATCGACGGATATGTCTTTTCCGAATCCTCCGGCTATCGTAAATGAATCCAGCTTGTCAAAATAATTCGGGTCAACCATAAATATCGTTCCGCTGCTTCCCTGACAGCCAATTAAAAGATAATTGTCATTGCTCATCGCAATTGAAGTCGGGCTGTTTCTTAATGTTATTGTATTTATTATTGCATCTGTCTTCGCATCTATTACACTCACGGTTGAATCGTGCGGTGATACAAAATTTCCTGAATTGCATACATATACCTTACTGAAAGCTGAAAATATTTCCTGCGGATTTGNNCCGACATTAATGGTTTTTATTGTATTCAGGTTGTCTTTATCAACAACAGTGACATTGCCGGCAGGACCATT
Source organism: Ignavibacteriota bacterium (assembly GCA_003158365.1). Classification (GTDB taxonomy): domain Bacteria; phylum Bacteroidota; class Ignavibacteria; order Tepidaquicellales; family Tepidaquicellaceae; genus FEN-1279. The sequence continues at coordinate 2,942 of PMIW01000118.1, forward strand.
GGTTATATATATTTTATTATTTGCCGTGCATAGTGAATAGGGATTAAGTCCTATATCCTGCGAATTTATTACTGTTCCGCCGGTATCTACTTTGTAAATTTTTCCCTGTGCATTGTAATTACCCTGCTCTGTAATATATAAATTTGTCCCGTCTGATATTAACCCGTCCGGATATAATCCTAAACTTCCCGGCTTAAATATACTTGCATAAAATATTGTATCCAGATCGTAATATGACAATCTTGATGTCCCCGCTCCCGAACCCTCACACAGAATGTATAAACCCTTTTTCGCTGTAGAGATGACAGGATTATTTGAATTGACTATTGCATCCCTGTTGCATCCTGAAATTACTAAAATAAGTACGGATATAATTAAAAATATTTTTTTCATTTTCAGTTAAAGCGTTTTATAATTTTAAAATTCAATCCCCTCTCTTGCAGGTATTCCTTTGTCAAAATAATGTTTCACTTTTCTCATTTCTGTAATTAAATCCACTTTCTCCTCCAGCCCTTCCCATAATTTATGCCCTGTCATCACAAATTCGAATCTTTTATTCTTTTTAAATAATTCAATTAATTCTTCGATATCTTTTTTTTCCAGTAAATTATATGCAACAGCAGCAACTGCTTCATCCAGAATCAGTAAATCCTGCCTGCCCTTTTTAATAAATTCTCTTGCTTTTTCCAGCCCTCTTTTTGCTTCCTTAAAATCTTCATCTGTATTTTTGAATCTGAAAGTCCCGTCTTCATTCATCCTCTCGCATCCGGTCGCAAATATCTCTATCGGATAACCGTCTTCTTTTAATTTCCTCAGAATATTTCTCTCGGCATAATGCTCATTCTTTCCGTCATATCCCTTATCAAACTGTATCATCACAACCTTTTTACCTGCACCTAAAGCCCTTACCGCAAGCCCTATTACGCTTGTAGTCTTTCCTTTTCCGTATCCGTAATAAATGTGAATGCAATGCTTGTCTTCTTCGGATAAATTTTTATATCCCTCTATCGTCTTGAGCATTTTTTCGCGAAGCTTTTTTCCACCGCTCTGCGTTTCCTGAATTTTATTTTTTTCCATTCTTTAATAAATTAAACTTAAAATTAATCTGTAATTTCTTAACGGCATCGGATAACCCGGAATTACCTGGTAATCCTCATTTAAAATATTATTTACTTCTATCTTTGTATTCAATTTTATTTTAGATACTTCAAATGTATAATTCACATTTCCATCCAGCAAATCTATTACCGGTAATCTATCCAAATTCTCAAAATCAGAGAATCTCTTCCCTGTAAAACTATAAAACAAATTTATCTCTGCGTTTTTGTATCCCGCTTCAATATTAATTTTTGATAACTCAACCGGCACATAAAATATCTGCTTCCCGAACGAAGGATCGCCCGGATAATCGGAAGATGTCTTGATTGATTTATTGTATGCATAAGAATAATTAAATCCAAATTGCAAATCCTTTCCGAAGTTTTTCTTCACTTTTATATAAACCGAATATACATTCGATTCCGATTTATCTATGTTAAATGGCCTCCAGAAACCGTTTTCAGCAGGTCTCCATACAATCTTATCTTCAAGATTTATTTTTGTGTAATTGAACTCTATTGTATTTTCCGTTATAAAATTTAATTTATAAATCAACCCGGCATCGAAGTTAATTGATTTCTCAGGCTTCAGATTCGGGTTACCGGAATTTGTCCAGTAAAGCTCGTTGAATGTGGGAGCGCTGAAATTATTCCCTATGCTCGAACGCAGATTCAGATTTATCTTTTCAATCGGTTTAACATTAATTCCAAATTTACCCGTTACTATATTTTTATTTATATCTGTAATGTTATCATATCTGACTGAAGGATAGATTTTTATAAAATCTTTTAAATCATATTCTGCCGCACTAAAAAGACTATATTGTTTTCTCGAAACCACTCCCGTGTAATTTCCTCCGTCTAAATCAGCATATAAGACCTCGTACCCGGATGTATTTTTTATATTTTTATACTTGAAACTCAGTGAAGTGTTATTCGATACGGACCTGTTCTTGTAAAAATCATTTGTGAATGCATCTTTGTACTTCATTAAATTATTCTGAATATTCAAATCCGATAAAATATAAAAATCTTTGTTAACGGAATATCTGTAATTTATGTTATTATTCCAGTTCTCGTCTTTCTGCTCTGCAATCGCAGGCGGAGAGCCCGTTTCCAGCCCTGGCAGATTCCTGTTTTCCGAAAAATAACCCGTGTTATACCGTAATTCATTTTTACTGTTTAACTTATAATTCAGATTCAGATAAATATTATTTGCAACGTAACTGTTATCTTCTCTTGTCTTTTCAATTTTATTAACTCCATTATC
>PMIW01000071.1 GCA_003158365.1 Ignavibacteriota bacterium
GGATTAAACGGATTTGGATAATTCTGATTTAATTTAAAACTCTTAATTTCAGATGAAATATTTTTCACTCCAACCGGTATTACTGTACCAAAATCAGCATTCGTTCTCGGACTTATTTTATAATTACTAAATGCATAATACATTATTCCCTGTACAAACGAAATTGAATCGTTTTGAGTTAATAATGTTTTGCCTGCGAGCACTCCATCCCATCCGTTCGTAAATGTATGATGTGCACCCGGAAGTAGAACCCTTGCTTCCGCATTAGTATAATCAACGACTGTGAATTCTCCATAATTTCTCCTGAATGTGGAATCTCTATAAGGTATATGCGAAAAACACGCAACACCTACATTCGCCTGTATACAGTCTATCCAAACTGGAGTATTTAATCTTACAAAAACACTTTCCCATTTCTTGATTGTTGTATCGCCGCCTGATTTATTATTAGCAAGTACGGAAGCAGGTAAAATCTGTGCCGCAGGTAAAGGATTTCCTGATGATAATATTTGCACGTCGGATGGAGTTGCAGTCATTATTTCTGTCATTCCAAAAGTGTAAGTTACTGTTCCTCTTACCCTCACCCTTTGACCTTTTCTTAACTGGTCCGTAGCAGAACCTGCAATCCAGATTCCGCTGAACGGTCCTGTTCCATTTTGGATTATTACCCTTGCAGGGTTAGATACCGGACCGCCGGCACAATCATTGCCACAGGCATAATTATAAAAATCTATCGTATCCGCTGTTACTATACCTTCTATTCCCCTTACAATTGCGTTTTCAAATCCCGAGTGCCCGCCGTTATTAGGACAATACTGAACATCCTGAATAGACAACGAATCGGATGCTTTTACTTTATAAAATAATTTTGATATTGAGGTATCAGCAGGTAACAATCTTGTTAAACCTGAAGTATTAGTTGCGCTGTAATAATATTCAACGAGATTATTCAGCGCAGTTGGAGGAAGTTTTGTTGTATAAATATTTCCGCCGGCTAAACTCATAGATCTGTTAATAAACGACCCACCGTTTATTCTGTAATATACACTTGCATTAGTAACTGTAGTTGTACTTTGAATAGTTACGTTTACCGATACACTGTCCGAAGGAGTCGGAACTCCGGGAATTTTAGTCGGACCTGAAAGCTGTGGAGGTACACCGCCAAGGCTTATATCGTTAGGATAAAGAGGTACAATTACATAAGGTAATTGGTTACCAAATACACCCTCATTATTTGCATTTATGATAACACCTCTGATATAATTAACTACGGTACCCTGTGAAGGAACCGTGAAGTGAAATACTGTATCAGCCGGAGACGGTGAAGTAGAATAGAAATTCGAAAAATCTCTGACATACATTTTATTTCCGTTTGCATCTATTATACTGAAAGGCTGCCTGTTAGCAGTTCCCGGACCGACTACAACATTTCTGAATTCAACATACATTCCTTCATATTTTTCACCGCCAACATAATTTATCTGACCACCCGGATTAGGATAATCTCCTATTGCAAAGTCTGTAACATTGACTAATTTTGGTATAGGCCTTTGCCCGCCCGTTGAATTAATTGTTATATTCGCTGTCGAATCAAGATCAAGCTGAGTAAGATATCCTGATTTACTTCTGTCAAGACCTATAACTGCTGTCGACCAGAATTCCTGTACAATACCCTTTACCGTTATAATATTACCTGTATCAGCATATTGAATATTAGTATTAAAATTGGCTCTTGACCTTTGTCTTATAACAATACCGCCGAATACTCCATTCGCTGTATCCTGAGCGTAACACTGCCAGCTGGTTGTACCTCTTAGCAATGTATGATAAACTCCGCCGATAATTACCTGAGGTGCAGCCACAACCCGGCATGTGAACTGAACCGAGTCGCCATTTTTCGGTGACCAGTCTTTTCCATAAATTAAAGAATCATTTGATACTGTTTCTATTTGCTGAAGAGTAACAGTTTGCCAAGTCATAATATTTGCAACCACTATGTATGAAAACAAAGACAGCACAAGCAGTAATGGTAAATATTTTAACTTTTTTTTCATAATATTAAATTTAATTTTTATTAAATAATGTTTATTGTATTATTTTTATTTTACTATTAAGAACTTTCCTTTTTTTATGTCACCCGTAACCGCGTCTTTCACCGTAAATAAATACAAACCTGTTGCAATTGCCTGATTCTCCTTTGAAATTAAATCCCAGGCATGTTCCCCTCCTGCAAATTTTTGAGTTCCGTCCGAATAAGTTTTGAACCACTGAATATCACTGCCGTTGTATGTATTTGCATCGTGATGTAAAGTCTGTACCAGGTCACCGGATAAAGTCCAGATACTGATATCACATTTGGATGGCAGATTAAAGAAATAAATTTTTCTTAACACTTCTTTTTGATTACCGGAGCCGTCCCAGATTGCGCTTCCGTAATATGGATTAGGATATACACCTATTTCCGCGCTTGAATTGTCTTTAGGAGTAGAGCCGACAATAATTCTTTTTAAATTTGCGAGCAAACTGCTTTCGAGTGATTCAAGTCCCTGAGTAGGGTCACCTTTATCATAAGCTGTAACCGAGTAAATATACTGGAATCCGTTCAACTGGTTTGGAAATTCAAACATGTACCAGTATTTATTGGTATCTCCGGGAAACATTTTCGGATTTGTATCGCTGTATTTTATAAATTTGAAACCTGTATTATTGCTATAAGCATTGCAGCAGGAATCGAAGTCTCCCATTAATTTTAACGCTGTAGTTAAATCAAGATTATTGGTTAAATCCGCACCTGCATTTGTTCTGTAAATTCTGTATCCTTCAAAATCTTTTTTGCCTGAAATCGGGTCAACTGAATTTTCGGAATTATTTGTCCACCATAAAGTAACTTTATGCTCATCGACTTCGGCCTTAGTAACAGGTATATCGGGAGGTGAAGGTAATTTATATCCATTGTCATAAGCTCTTTGCGCCCATCCCGCATTTTTATAGAGAAGTTGTTTCTGAAAATCAGTATCCATACTTGCAGGGTCGGTTCCGTTTTTCTTTGCGCATATAACGGAGAATACCACATTAATGGTATCAAGCTGATATCTTAATGATAAAGGTGTTCCGTCAGTTTTTTTATACGGACCGTATGATATCAAAGAAACCCTGTTTGCAGGATGAGTTCTAAGATAGTTAATTCTGTTTGAATCAATTGGTGTACCGGGTGCAAGAAAACCCTTCATCTTGCTGTATTTCTGAGGGTCATCTGTCGGTGAAAAATAATAAGGGTCGCCTGCATTTTTAAACTGCCAGACAGTAAATTTTGATTTTACAGTATCGTTAACGGGTTTCGGGCTTGCTCCCAGTAATTTAATTCCGCAATAGCTGTCCGTAAAACCTATATCGCCATCATAATCATAAGTATATTCCATTCTCATTGTATCTATATAACCGGTTGCTCCGTGAGAATAATAAGATGTACCGACACCTGTGCAGCCCGGCGAGACATTTTGATTTCTTACAACGCAATCTTTCCACAATCCGACATAAATGCTGTCTATGGGAGAAGTATCTCCGTTATAGCCTATATTTACAATTTTATAATTTAATATTACAAACGAGTTTGCAAAATTAAGATTATAAGTATAAGACTCAAGCAGAACCTTTATGCCGACTGGGTTATGATTTTGCATTCCCGCTGTTATGGTATCAAAAAACTCACAAACGAAATCCTGATGGGAAACAGCCTTCGGGTCATAGAAAGGAGAAGTAAACAAAGAGGAGCGCTCGAGGATAACCGAGCCGGGTCCGTTTGTAAATTCAAACCCTTCCTGCTTGTTTGCATTGGACACATCAATTGCACCAGTAGTTACGTGTATCTGGCCGTTTTTTAATCCTCCAAACCAAAATCCTCCGAGCCATAAATTTTCTATTCCGGAACCTTTCGGATACATGCACGACGGCTGGGTACCGCAATATCCTTTTCCAATTGTTCCATAGTTGGTAACAGTCATCTGGATATTTCCGACATTCGTGAATTTATTATTAATATCATCATTAGGCTTGGTATAGACATTGGATTCCAGCAAACAAACCGAAACAAAGATCACTACAAAAAAAATCGAGAAGGGAATAACAACCCTGCTCCAAATAGGAAGTAAGTTTTTTACCATATAACCTTTATCATATTTTTAGGACTATCAATTTAACCTTAATTTTTCTTAAATTCCACACAGTAATTTTGGAAAACTAACGCAAATATTTTAAAATATTAATTAATATTAATTTTTTTTATCTTATAGGACTTAAATTAATAATTTTATATTATAATAAAATTAAACAGATATTATTAATTTGTAAATTATTACAGAAAATTAATACAGATATTAAAAATTGAAATTCAGATATTTATTAAAAGAGTCATTGAGGGGATTTAATTCTGCCAAATTATCAACAATAGCTTCGGTCATTACTATTACATTATCTCTTATATTAATAGCTCTCTATTTTACGTTATCTTTCAATTCGAATAAATTAATAAAATCCATTAAGGATAAAGTTGAAATTGAAGTCTTCATCGATGACAATTTATCGCAAGATGATTTGAATGCCATACGGGAATAGATAAGAACGATTGGCGGTGTAAAGCAAATTA
>PMIW01000149.1 GCA_003158365.1 Ignavibacteriota bacterium
TAAACCATACCCATATCGGTTTTCCAGCCCGGCACGTAATGAGAATATCTTTCATTTGCGATTTTAATCCTGCTGTAATATTCAGACATCAATTCGTTCCTCGGAGTATTCGGGGTGGGGTCTTTATCTCTCCAGAATTTTAAAAACCTTCTCTCCTTTTCCTCGAACGTTTTGCCTTTTCTTATATATGAGAGCTGGTCTGAAGTTGCGATGTATATTAACTGGTCTATTGCAGCATCGAGATCTTTTATGTTAACCGGTAAATCACTCCAGTAATACTTAATAAATCTGTGAACAACAATTTCGTTTTGATTCTTATCGACGATATCGAGTTTGTAATTTCCGATAATAAAATTACTTTCGGGGATTCGTTCTATGTTTTTATTTTCACCCGGCTGCAGGTAATAATTAAAATTTCCTTCGGCAAAATTTTTCCCCGCTTCGTTATAAATCCGGTATGCATATTCTTTATAAATCATCGAATCCGAATTATTTATAATATCAAAGAATAAGAAAAACTCTTTGAAATTTCCGATGTTTCCGTCGACAATAGGAGTAATATCTTTTTTCCCCTCCGCATCTAATTTATAATCCGAAAGGAGCATAATACTGCTGTATGAAAGTTTTTTCGAAGAATAATCATTCACGGTAACATCTATATCCTTAGAAGATTCGTTTGAAGTGTTTTTATCCCTTATATTAAAATTCAGTTTGTATTGACCGGGCGGAAGTATGAATTGTTTTAAGCTGAAGACATATTTATTACTTAAGTTTTTTTGTTCGGCTTCTGTATTTGAAAATGACTCCGTATATATATTATTGTAAAAAATATTATCCGATGAATTTTTAATAATAACAGTATAATCTATTGAAGCTTCATACCGACCGGCAGAAGGATTATATTTAAATTGCAATGATTCGGGAAATAGCTCGACATACAAATCAAGTCTCCCGTTTAAACTGTCTTTTTGATAGAAAACAAGAGGCTCGAGATAGTAACTTTCTCTGTTCATATCTGCATTATCGAGACTTTTATCTTTTAATTGCGAGATAGCAAAAGAAGGAAAATTTATCGATAAAATAAAAACAATATATATTACTGTCTTTAATTTCATATTAATTATCATGCTTTAAATAAAATACATTCAATTCGAAATAATTTTAATAAATAAATTTTTAAATAATTTCTTAATATATTTATTATTCGGAATATCCAGGAATTAGTTACAGGAGCTTTCTTTTTTCAAAACATCTTCATACAATCTAAGCAAATAAAAGTTCATACTACAAATATATACAAACTAACAATCATTTTATCCACTTTCAATTATATCCGTACTGTTGAAATTTATTGGTTTTTTCCCGATTCTAAATGTTCCTCCTGTAACCTCTCCTTTGAACGGGCATATCCGGAGGAATATTATTTACTGTTTTTTTAGTAACTATTTCTTTAGAATCCTTATCGGTTATTTCTATATTATAATTTCCTCTTATTCTGTTGGCTAATTCAATATTTTCAAATATCTGATTAGTGCCCGGATTAAAAGTATATTCGAAGATTGCATTCCATAAATTTTTTCCGTCGTCATTTTTAATATTGATAATAAATATTTTATTCATAATAGAATCAGAATTATTGACAACCTCAAAGAATAAATAAAAACTTTTTAAATTTCCCAAAAACCTGTTGATAATCGGAGTAATCTCCTTTTTCCCGCCATTATCCGTGTAATTCGAAAGTAACATAATATCGCTGGCTAAATATTTATAGCTTAATATATCATTAACTTTAAACTCTGCGTCTTTATTATATTCGTTCGAACTGTTTTTGTCTTTCAGTGTAAAATGTAATTTATAATTACCGGGTGGAAGATAATATTGTTTTAATTCAAATAACGACCCTGACTTAACGTTTTTTTGTTGTTCCTCAGTATTGAGAATAGATTCGGAAAAGGAATTATCTGCTAATGTCTTATTTTCCGCATCTTTAATAGTAATTGAATATTCACAGGAAGCTTTGTATTCGGCTTTAAACATATCATATTTAAATTGCAAAGTATTCATCGGTATTTCTATATATAGGTCAAGTCTGCCATTTGCACTGTCTTTATTATAAAATACGAGCGGTTCCAAAAATACGACTTCCCGTGGACTTCTGTAATTCATCCGCGGTCTGTCATCAAATTGCGAAAAGCCTTTCGAAGGAATTAGAAATATATTCGAAATAATGATAATAAAAATGATTCCGGTTAATTTTTGTTTAAGCCTGTTTTTTATGATTATGTTTTTCATGTTTTAATAATTTCAGTTCAAAGTTATTGCTAAATCTAAATATATATGTAATTTAAAATTTAATAAATCCAGATAAAGATTTAATGTTTATATAAGAACACCGGTAAACTCCTACGGAGTTTAGATTTTACCTGCACTTTCTTCTACAAACAGGAAACTCCTCCGGAGTTTGATTTCTATAATAATTTTAAATTATTTAAGTCTTTCAAATTTTTTTCGCTCTTACCATTTTCCAATTTCCCATTTTCTGCTCTCCGGCCAATTCACCAAACAAATCAAATTCCTCATAATCATAAATTATCACGTCATAAAATTTTCCTATTTCCAAAGTTTTATTATTTGTTACATACACTTCCTGGTCAATCTCAGGAGCATCTTTGTATGTCCTGCCAATATAATAATCTTCTTCTTTCCTGTCAATCAAAACTTTATAAATTTTATCGATAGAATTTGCATTTTTCTCAACTGATATTACCCTTTGCGCTTCAAGAATTAATTTTTGTCTTAACATTTTTTCCTTCTTTGGAATCCTGTCGGGTAAAACAGATGCGGTTGTACCTTCTTCATTGGAATATGTGAAGACACCGAGCCTGTCAAATTTAAATTCTTTTGTAAAATCCATCAGTTCCTGAAAATCCTTTTCAGTCTCGTCCGGATAACCCACCATAAGCGTTGTCCTGACAGCTATTCCGGGAATTTCATTTCTTATCTTTTCCAGAAGGGCAATTAAATTTCTTTTCGTAATACCGCGTCTCATCGATTTCAAAACCTTATCGGAGATATGCTGAATCGGTATATCGATATAATTGCAAATTTTTTCATTATCCTTAATAGCATTTATCACATCCGGCGGAAATCTCGAAGGATAAGCATACATAAGGCGAATCCATTCTATATCGGTTATTTCAGATATACCTGTCAGAACATTTGAAAGTTCCCTCTTTTTGTCTAAATCCAAACCCCAGTAAGTTGTGTCCTGTCCGATTAAAATAATTTCCCGAACTCCTTTGGATGCAAGTTTTTGAGCTTCAATCAAAATATCCTTTAATTCTTTTGATTTATGTTTACCTCTCATAATCGGAATGGCGCAGAAAGAACAGGGATTATCGCATCCGTCGCTGATTTTGAGATATGCATAGTGAGATGGTGTAGTAAGCATTCTTTCGCCGACAAGGTTCTTTTTATAATCCACACCGAATGATTTCAGGATTTCCAAAAGCGTTTGTTTTTTATCTGTCGCACCGAAATATTTATTTACTTCGGGAATTTCTTTTTCGAGTTCGGATTTATATCTATCTGATAAACATCCTGCAACGAATATTTTTTGAATTTTTCCTTTTTTCTTTTGTTCAACTGATTTTAAAATTGTATCTATTGATTCCTGCTTGGCTATATCGATAAAACCGCAGGTATTGATTATCACCGTGTTGCATTCGTTTTCATCTTCGACGAGTTCAATATCATTCGATTTCAACTGAGCCATAATAAATTCCGAATCGACGAGATTTTTAGAACACCCGAGCGTAATTATTTTTACTTTATCTTTTTTAACTTTCATAATCTAAATTAAGCTATAAACATAATATTTAAAACATAAAAAACTTAACAAAAAACAAATAACAAAAAGCAAAAAACAAATAAAGAGCTTAGAGCTTTAATATTATTTCACACTAATTTTAACAAACTTGATAAAACAATAGTTAAACAAAAAACAATAAATATTGATACCATGAATGTCGGATTTATTTGTTAACTTTTAAGTTTTAGAATTCAATAAATGGAAAGAAAAAAGCAGAACAAAACCTCACCCCTGCCCAAAGAGCCTCTTCCCGACTAGTCGGGATTGACCCAGAGGGTACCCCGTAAAAATCACTCAACCTGAAAGGAGAGGGGTACTATATAAAATTTACTGAATTTTATAAATCATACGAATCTTATAAATCTTATAAATCTCATGAATCTTACGAATTTTAGGAATCTTACGAATTTTAGGAATCTTATGAATCTTAATCAGCAAAATCAGTGAAATCAGATTAATCAGCGATAAATTTAATATTATCCATTTTACATTTAGTATTTGACAGTATTTTTTTAAATTATATGATATTATTTATAAATAGCAGTCCGGGAAGTGATTTGAATTTTTCCGGATTTTAAAATTTTTTATGGCGGGTGAAGATAAGAATATAAAGAGCATTAATTCGAAAAACGAGGATATGGAACTCATTGCAAAAGCTTTAAAGGGTGAACAAAAAGCTTTTGAAAGACTGATGAGTAAATATCAGCAGATGATACATAACCTGATTTTCAGAATGATTTACAAGAAAGAAGATGTTGAGGACCTTACACAGGAAGCGTTCATAAAGGCTTTTAACTCGCTGGAAAAATTCGATAAACAATTTTCATTTGCTACATGGCTTTGCAAAATCGCTACTAACAACTGCATAGATTATTTGAGGAAAAAGAAACTGAGTACATTTTCAATAGATAAGGAAATAGAGTCGGATGAGGATAATATGCAGTTCGAAATTCCAGATTCGAACTTTATTCCCGATAAGAATATATTAGACAGCGAAAGAAAAAAAATTCTTCAGAACGCTATACAAAATTTACCGGAGAAATACCGGCAGGTGATTATATTAAGACATCAGGAGGAAATGGATTATGAGGAGATTGCCGAGAAACTGGATTTGCCGCTGGGGACGATTAAGGCGCATATATTCCGGGCAAGGGAGATGCTGTATAAGAGCCTGAAGGATAAGTTCGGGTCTTTCTAAGCTTTATGAGTTTTTGCCACAGATTTACACTGATTGAGTATGATTTTCGCTGATTTTTTTTAACGTTAAGAACTGTTGCTGATTGTGTAAGAACTTTTGACGCTGATTTTTTATGATTTACATGATTTTGTATGATTTTTTTAAAATGTTAAGAGCTGTTTCTGATATATTATATGAAGATAAATTAATTTTCAATTTTATAATTTTTAAATTTTTAAATTGAAAGACGAGACACCATTAATGCGGCAATACAGGAAAGTTAAAGAAAAATATCCCGATATGCTTTTGCTTTTCAGGATGGGAGATTTCTTTGAAACTTTTGAGGAAGACGCCGTTACGACATCGAAGGTGCTCGGAATCACGCTCACGAAACGCGCTAATGGGGCCGCAGCGGACACTCCCCTTGCAGGTTTCCCGCATCACGCACTGGATAATTATTTGCCGAAACTCGTGAAAGCAGGCTACCGCGTAGCAGTGTGCGAGCAGCTTGAAGACCCGAAATTCGCAAAGGGGATAGTAAAACGCGACGTTGTTGAAGTTGTAACACCGGGAGCTACGTTTTCGGATAAACTGCTTAGCCACAAATCGAATAATTTTCTTGCNNGGGCAGGTGGATATAATTAACCCTTCCGAAATTTTAATTTCCAAAAGAGAAAAAGAAAAAGTGTTTAAGGCGCTTAACATAAACACTGAAGATACATTCGGAAATGAAAAGCTTAAATATGTTTTTACGAAAATAGACGAATGGGTTTTCAATCTTGATTATGCAAGAGAGCTTCTGACTAACCAGTTCGGCACGCAGTCTCTAAAGGGATTCGGCATAGATGATATGAGCGAAGGAATAATTGCTGCGGGATGCGTGATGAATTACCTGAACGAGACACAAAAAAACAAGCTTTCGCACATTCAAAAAATTTACAATTACGATTACACGGACTATATAATTCTCGACCCATCGACGAAAAGGAATCTTGAAATCACAGCTTCCATAAACGAAGGCGGGAGAGAAGGAACACTAATCTCCATACTCGATAAAACCCAGACTTCGATGGGCGGAAGACTTTTAAAGAAATGGATATCGAGACCGCTCAAGAAAAAAGAAAATATTTTAAAACGACTCGAAGCGGTAAGGGAGTTTTTCGAAAATAAAACCCTCAGAAAAAACCTTACAGAAGATTTAAAAGCAATTGCTGATCTGGAGAGACTGCTTTCAAAAGCCGCCACAGGCAAGGCTGTTCCGAGGGACATAGTTCAACTTAAAATATCTCAGAAGAAAATTTCGGGAATCAAAATTACTCTGAATAAATTCGAATCTCAATCAATCAAATCAATAAAAAGTAATCTTGTAGATATCCCCGAACTCGTAAATGAAATAGACAGGATTATAAACGATAATTATCTTGCAGGAACAGATTCATACGGAATAATAAATAAAGGCTGCGACAAAGAACTCGATGAAATAAAAGACGTTCACATAAACGGAAAAACCTGGATTGAGAATTTCCAGAGCAAGGAAAGAAAGAGGACGGGAATAAGTTCGCTGAAAGTTGATTTCAATAAAGTTTTCGGATATTATATCGAAATCACGAAATCCAATCTGGAAAAGGCTCCCGCCGACTACGTGCGCAAGCAAACACTTGTAAACTGCGAGAGATACATAACGGAAGAGCTTAAAATTTATGAAGATAAAATTTTCAATGCAGAAGAAAAGATAAATATTATTGAGAACAGGATTTTTTCGGAACTGAGAGAATTTATATTAAAATTCACGGAGCAGATTCAGAGGAATGCAATTCTTATTGCAACTACAGATTCGTTAATCAGTTTTGCAGAAATATCAGAGGCATATAATTACACAATGCCCGAAATAAATGAAACCGATAAAATAGAAATTATTAAAGGAAGGCATCCCGTAATAGAGCGGCTGCTTCCGGCGGGCGAGAAATACATTGCCAACGATGCTTTGATGGATACGAAAGATAACCAGATTATTATTCTCACCGGACCGAACATGAGCGGAAAATCAAGCTACCTGAGACAGACAGGGTTGATAGTCTTGCTCGCACAAATAGGGTGCTTTGTACCGGCTGAATCCGCTAAAATCGGAATTGTTGATAAAATCTTTACACGAGTCGGTGCATCGGATAACATTGCAAAAGGAGAAAGCACTTTTCTGGTTGAAATGCACGAAGCCGCAAATATTTTGAACAATGCCACATCAAACAGTTTAATACTTCTCGATGAAATCGGCAGAGGAACAAGCACGTACGACGGTATCTCCATTGCGTGGGCTATAACGGAATTCCTACACGAGAATCCGAATATAAGAGCAAAAACACTTTTCGCAACACACTATCACGAATTAAATGCGCTCGCTACTTTATACGACAGGATTAAGAATTACAGGGTGGAAGTGAGAGAATATAACGACAATGTAATTTTCCTGAGAACTATAACAGAAGGAACTGCAGACCACAGTTACGGAATATACGTTGCCCAGATGGCAGGATTGCCCGAATCCGTGACAGAAAGAGCGAAAGAGATATTGCATTCCTTCAAAGCCAAAGAATCCAGGCGCAAAAAAAACGACGAATTCCAGATTAGCTTATTCGAGATAAACGAAGACGATAAAATCAGGAAAGAACTCGGGAAAGTGGACCTGGATAATATTACACCAATAGAAGCAATGAACATTTTAAAGAAGTTAAAAGATTATATTAACTAATTTTTAAATTTGTTTGTTTTATTCCGTATTATTATATTGCAGTTACATAAAACTAATAAAACAAAATGGACGAATTAAAATCAAAGCTAGATTTTATCAAATCGAAAGAGTCTTTTTTCGAGAAAATTAAGAGAATAATTCCGGGTTATGACGGCTATGTAAACCGCGATAACTCACGGGAATTAGATACTTTACTGAGAAACCAGCTCGCAATGAAGCTGGAGCACAACAGGAAAAAAATCAGGGATACAATTTCAAATTTTTCCAAAAACAACCGCCTTTTTCAGGCTACAGATATAGACAAAATCGAAAAGAAAAACGACACAGCAATTGCCAAATTCCGCTCGGCGGCAAGAGGTTACAGCGGCGCATTCGATGTTGTGAAAATAATGGATGATAAACTTTCAAAAATTTACGAATTCGATTCGTATCTTCTGACCGCGGTCGAGGAAATCGGGGTTTTATTCGATAATCTTTTAAGTGTAAGCGAGCAGAATCTCGATACTACTGATGCCGAAACAAAAGTATCAAAAGCGCTTGGAGATTTGATTTTTAAATTTGACGAAAGAGAAGCGCTGTTAAAGCAGTAGTCAGTAGATAGTAGTTGGTAGTTAGCATAATTTAAATAAGTTTTTTAGATTTGTACTTTTATATTTAATAACTTAATAACCAAATAACTCAATAACTAAATTTAAAATTAAAATATATGGCACTCATAGACGTAATACAATACTTCGACGAAACGGGCAAAACAATGGTACACCGCGAGCCGCAGGACGGTTCAGCAGCTTTCAGAATGGGAACGCAGCTTATTGTACAGGATTCACAGGCAGCATTATTTTTCAGGGACGGAAAAGCTCTTGATTTATTTCAGGCAGGAAGGCACACGCTTACTACCGAAAATATTCCTTTGCTTACAAAATTAATAAGCCTGCCTTTTGGCGGTACATCGCCATTTCAGGCACAGGTTTATTTTTTCTCTCTTAAAAAATTCATTGACTTAAGATGGGGGACAAAATCGCCTATTAACTTCCGCGATTCGGAATTATCATTTGTGCAGTTAAGAGCATCGGGAAAATTCTCAATCAGGATAACCGACCCGAAGATGTTCTTAATGGAAATCGTTTCGACTCAGGGACTTTTCACGACAAACGAAATTGAAGATTACTTAAGGGACGGAATAGTATCAAGGCTGAATACGGTACTCGGAAAAAATCTGAAAACAGTATTTGATTTGGGTCAATTCTATCCGCAGATTGAATCCGGAGTAAAAGCTGANNGAAGAAGTACAGGAAAAAATCAACGAAAGAAGTTCGATGGGTGCAGTCGGAAACCTCGATGCATATATGAAATTCAAAGCCGCACAGTCGCTCGAAAAAGCCGCTGAAAACCAGGGCGGAGGCGGAATGGCAGGTATGGGTGCGGGCATGGGCGCAGGAATGCTGATGGCAAATATGATGGGTCAATCGATGCAGAATGTTAACCAGGGTCAGCAGGGCGGTGGACAGCAGCAGCAGCCTGCAGAACCAAAAATGTCGGTAGATGAGATTATGAGCGCAATAGAGAAGCTGGGAAAAATGAAAGATGCGGGACTTATTACGCAGGAAGAATTTGACGTAAAGAAAAAAGAATTACTGGCAAAGATGTAATCACTGATTACACAGATTTCACTGATTGCGCTGAAAAGAACTTGATTTTATTATGGTTACAATTTAAATGTTTTTTTTTATTAATATTCAACATTTAAAAATAATTTAAATTGATTGATAGTAAGTATAAATACTCTGATATTACGGAAAAGATAATTGGTTGTTCTTTTAATGTCCATAAGCAACTTGGAAATGGTTTTCCCGAAGTAATTTATCACAGGTGCCTGGAAATAGAATTTAATAAATCCGGATTAAAATATAAAACAGAATCAGGTGTACCGATTTATTATGATAATATTGAAGTAGGAAAACGCAGAGCTGATTTCGTAGTTGAAGATAATGTTCTTTTGGAAATAAAAGCAATGCAAACGATTGAAGATATTTGTGTTTCACAAACCTTGAATTATTTGAAAGCTTTTAATCTTGAAGTTGGATTATTAGTTAATTTTGGCGAGAAAAGCTTAAAAGTCAAAAGATTTATTAATACTTTAAAACAAGAAACTGTAAAGTCAGTTTAGTTTAAAACAATTTGACATGCATTTATACAGCGAAATCAGTGAAATCAAATATTTTCGATGGTATAAAAACAAAATAAGCAATATTTATTTATAATTTAGAAAATTTTTAATTTAGTATAATCAGTGATATTATGAACGAATTAACCTCCTCAAAGATTATCTGTCCGCAGTGTGCGGGAGAAAATGAAGTTCCGATTGATGAAAAGTTCACCGAGTGCGTATTCTGCGGCTCGGCAATTTACATCGATAAAAAGAAAATCGTTTCCCACTTCGTGATTAATTCCAACTTTAAGAAAGAGGAAGCGGAAGGAAACCTGAGAAGATGGATGGCGGGAAATTTCCAGGTGAAGGACCTCGACAAGCTTGCGCAAATATCCCAGATGTCTTTTTATTATTTCCCGATGTGGTATTTTAAAACCGATAAATCATCGGGCGAGACAATTTATCTTCAGCCTGCATCTTCCACTTCGATTTCGGAAATCAAGAAAATAAATATTCCCGCAGGGAACCTGAAAGTCTTCAACAAAAAAGAATTTAATGAAAGCGAGTTTGTCGCTCCGGATGTGCTTTTCGATTCTGCTCAAAGCTGGCTGAAGGAAACAGGTGTAAATCTGGATACAGTTGAGACATCTAACCTCGTGCACATTCCTTTTTACCAGTTCTATTACAATTTCGAGGGAAAGCAATACACTGCGCTGGTGGAAGCATCGTCGGGAAAAGTCTATGCAAACCTATGGCCTGCAAAAAGCGAGGCACCGTTCAGGATTATGTTTGCGCTTTGCTTAATAGCATTTTTTGTAATCAGCATATTAGGATTACTTGTCGGAGCATGGGACAAGCAGGCATTTTTAATGTCTGACATGGCAGTGAAAATAATCGGGTACGGAGTAGCGTCGGTTCCGCTTATTCTCATAGCATATTTTATTGCTAAAAAAGTTTAAAAAAATTTTATAAAGAGTATAAATAATTTAATTATGGAACAGGATACTTCCGAACAAACCACCACTCAGGCAATTAAACTGAAGAAGGAAAAAGTTATCAAGGGAATAACATGTCCTTCCTGTGGCGGCGCTTTGGATTTGAGAGAAGGATTAAAAGCGTTTAACTGCAGGTATTGCAGTACGCTTCTTGTAGTCAAAGGCGAAAGCGGTGCCATAAAATACTACGTTCCTAAAAAAGTAAGCCGTGACGATGCTATTAAAAAAGCAAAGGCCTGGCTGGGTTCGGGAATGGCAAAAGCAAAAGGTCTTCAGGCAAATTCAAAAATTGATGAAGCATTCCTCACTTACATTCCGTACTGGAGAGTCCGCGCAGATGTGGTCGGCTGGGTTTTCGGACAGGAAGAAAAAAGCACAAGCAACGGAACGACATACGAAGACAAGGAAATTAAAATTCAGCGGACTTACGACAGCACATTTCCTGCCTGCGATGTGGCAGAGCTTGGCGTAAAGAAAGTAAACCTCGAAGGAGATGAAATTCTTCCGGTAAATTTCGAAGACCTTCAGCAGCAGGGTATGGTATTCAATATAATTTCTTCCGAAGAAGAAATCGTAGGCAAAGCAAGAACATATTTTTCGGAAGATTCAAAAAAGTCAGCATCGCTTTCAAGAATTTCATTCGAGCATCTTGACCTGGTCAGGAACGATGTGAATGTAGTTTATTATCCTCTCTGGGTAATCAGATACATATATGCAAACAGGACATACCAGGTTGTGGTTGACGGCGAAGACGGAACAATCTGCTACGGCAAAGCGCCCGGCAGCAGCCTTTTCCGCGCAATCGCGGGAATCTATGCAACAGCAGCGGGAATGTTTCTTGCGACTCTTTTTGAAATTTTTAAATATTCTACATCCAAACTTGCATTCGCTGCCTACATATTCTGCCTTATACTTGGAATAAGTTTAATGACATGGGGTTATAAAAAATTCAGGTACGGAGGCGAAATAGAGGAAGGGACGGGACTGGTTGCAGACGAGAAATCGCAATTCAGCTTATTAAAAGATTCAGGAACAATATCAAGCATGCTCGGCGGAAGCCCTGCGGGTGCAGCTAAATCCGCACTGGCATCGGTTGCAGTCGGCTCTATTATCGGTTCTTTGCTTAGCGGCGGTGACGATTAAAAAACGCTCTCTGTCATTCCCGCATGCTCTTAGCGGGAAACCACTTTAAATGTGGGAAAATATTTAATCGTTCTTATTAATTAAAAGGGTAATTATAATTTCAATAATTAATATTATGTCAGATTTTAAATTAGAAGCAATAAAGTGCAAAAACTGCGGAAGCGGTCTGGTTGTGGAAATCAACGATTACGTTACATATTGCGGAAGCTGCGGAAGCGGTTTCGAGATAGTGAACGGAGAGCTTCAGCCGATTGAAATTAATTTTTCATCGATTGCAATTCCCGGAAATGCCGAGGTGGTGTATAAACCGTTCTGGCTCATGAAAACAAAAGTGGACATACTCGAGCGGACTGCTGCCGGGGGATTCATGAAAAATTTATTCGGCGGCGCATCGGATTCATCGGGAGAAATCACATTTTACATTCCGGCTTTTTATTGCACGCTGGATAGTCTGAAGAAAATTGCATCTTCATTTACACAAAAGAATCCGGTTGCCTCCCCTCAGAAATTCAATGCAAAGCTAACGGGTTTTGCATACGGAAAAGATGATGCGAAAAAGCTCGCGGAGTTTTTGCTGATTTCATTCGAAGCGGAAAAAAGCGATACCATGAAAACTTTCAGATATAATATTGATTTTAATTCCTGCGAAATACTCGGAATACCTTATTACAAGGAAAAAGACGGAAGGCTGAAAGACGCAGTGCTCGGAATAGAATTATAGTTTTAAATATTCTTCGCACCAAAACACAAAACGAAAAAGATTTTATATGCTTTGTAAAATATGTTCGGCAAATACAGAACCATTCTCAAAAGCTGAGATATTAAATAAATACACGATACAATATTTCAAATGCCCCGCTTGCGGTTTCATTCAGACGGAAGAACCTTATTGGCTGGAAGAAGCATATTCGGAAGTGATTAACCGCAGCGACATAGGACTTCTCGCGCGCAACCTCGATTTATCGAAAACCACCAAAGCAATATTATTATTTTTATTTGATAAAAGAAAAAAGTTTCTCGACTATGGAGCGGGATACGGAGTATTTGTAAGGCTTATGAGGGATTTTGGTTTTGATTTTTACTGGACAGATAAATATTCCGAAAATATTTTCGCAAAAGATTTCGAAGCGGATGAAAAAGAGAAATTTGAAGTGCTGACCGCTTATGAAGTATTCGAGCATCTTCTTAATCCTGCGGAAGAACTTGAAAACATGCTGAAATATTCGGAGAATATTCTGTTCAGCACATTTCTGATTCCTGCAGGCAATCCGAAACCCGGGGAATGGTGGTATTATGCGACTGACCACGGACAGCATATTGCGCTGTATTCAAAAAAATCACTTGAAGTGCTTGCAAAAAAATTTGAATTGAATTTTTATACGAACGGAAAAAATCTTCACCTTTTTTCAAGAAAGAAAAAAAGTAATTTTATTTTTAAAATGATTTCTTTTCCATTTGCTGCGGGAATGCTGAGTCCGTTTTTAAGTAAAAAGTCTCTACTCGACGATGACTATAAAATGATTTTAGAAAGACTGAAAAACTCAAAAACATAAACACGAAGACACAAAGACACATAGTTAGAAAACAGGCTCTTGCAAATTCAATCTTCTCCTACATCGGTGTGGTGCTCGGTTACATCAATGTAATTATTTTATTCCCTGCTTTTTTTACATCAGATGAATTCGGCTTGCTGAGCCTGATAATTACCGTATCAATAACTTATTCATATCTTTCGGCAATTGGACTTGCAAATACAATTCCGAGGTTTTTCCCGTTCTTCAAGACCGGCGACAGGATTCACAACGGCTTTATGTCTTACATCTTCCTGATT
The DNA here is from genome assembly GCA_003158365.1 of Ignavibacteriota bacterium. Classification (GTDB taxonomy): domain Bacteria; phylum Bacteroidota; class Ignavibacteria; order Tepidaquicellales; family Tepidaquicellaceae; genus FEN-1279. Next base: position 13,913 of record PMIW01000149.1, read on the forward strand.
GGAGTTGCCGGATTTATTATCATCACTATTTTATTTATTTTATTAAGACCGCTTATAATCTCGGCATATATTACCAATTCAGCAGCTTTCGTTGATTATTATTATTTCCTCATTCCTCTTGCGCTGTTCACGCTGCTCTTCAACGTATTCGAATCCATTGCAAGGGCAATTTACAAAACAGGTTTCGCAACTTTTCTAAAAGAAACTCTTCTCAGACTCCTGACTACGGTCGGAATCCTGCTCTTTATGTTTAAAATTCTTAACTTTAACCAGTTCATATATTTTTATCTTTTGATAAACGGAATTTGTGCAGTGCTGTTATTATTCCAGATAATTCTCTCAAAAGAATTTGTATTTAAATTCAACTTAAAAGATTTATCCAAAGAAAAGTTTAAGGAATTAATGAAATACGGAGGTTTCCTTTACATCTCCAGCGCTTCTATGATAATCGGACAAAGCGGTGCAGATACTCTTTTTCTCGGCTCTATGGTGGGACTCTCGGTTGTGGGTGCTTACACGATTTATATGAGGATTGCGACTTTGATTTATGTTCCGATGCGCTCGCTTTCAAAAATATCGGTTCCCGTAATTGCAAATTGTTTTAAAGAAAACGATACAAAGCAAATCGCAGATATTTACAAAAGAACTTCTCTTATTCAGCTTGTTTTCGGATGCCTGATTTATGTAGGCGTGATAATCAACAAGCACAATCTTTTTTATTTCCTGAAAAAACCCGAATACATTGACAGCTTTAACATATTTTATTTCGTGGGAATAGCGGTGCTGATTGATATTTCGGTGGGGCTGAATTCGGAAATAATAGTTAATTCGCCGAAATATAAATTCGACCCGCTGTTCAA
>PMIW01000172.1:0-4938 GCA_003158365.1 Ignavibacteriota bacterium
AAAAGATTTACGCGGATGCATCGGAACCAAAGATCCTGCAGATAAACTATTTAAAAGCATAATCGACAATGCAATAAGCGCTGCGACACGCGACCCGAGATTCCCGCCTGTAACAAAAGATGAACTTGAAGGTTTGAAGTATGAAGTTTCTGTATTGAGTCAGCCCGAAGATATATTTTTCTCAAGCAAAGATGAACTCTTTGAAAAGATAAAAGACAGGGGAGTAATTATTTCNNAAATCAGGGCAGAGAGCAGTTTACCTGCCTCAGGTATGGGAGCATTTCAACAGTCCCGAAAGTTTCCTCTCCAGCCTGTGCCACAAGGCAGGCCTGGATTCAGGCGAATGGAAAGAAAAGGGAATGAAGTTTTTAGTGTTTGAAAAAATATAATAAGTGTGTAGAGTCCTTTGAGTCCATAGAGTCTGTAGAGTAAGAGCACAATTAAATTATCATTATATTTTAAATCAAATTTTATTTTTATGAAAATCTTTATTGTTTTGCTCGTTGCGGTTTTTACGTTTACTTCCTGCGGGATAATTAAAAATCTGACAGGTTCAAAGGAAGATAAGAAAGAAGAAAAAACAGAGACAAAAGTTGAAGTTAAAAAAGTGGAAAAAACCGAAGCAAAAGAAAATGTTTCGACAGGCGGGAATGATGAAATTATTATGAAAGATTTTAACAAGAATGATTTACCCGCAGATATAAAATACCAGGGCAATATAATAAACGGAAAAAGATGGTCGGATAAAAACGGGGATAATATCGTAATTCTGACTCTTACAAAAGAGCATAACACCGGAAAAGTTTATAATGATGACTATAAGAGAAGCAAAGAGCTTTATGCATACCAGTACGTTAATAAATCGGGCGACTGGTCACAGCTCTGGAAGGTGAACGATTTAATAAGCGAATGTTCAGAGGATTTAACTCTCGAATTTCTCGGCGGTTCTTTAAGTGTAACGGATTTAAATAAAGACGGAGTAGGGGAAACGACGTTTATTTATAAAATGGCATGCAGGGGTGATGTATCTCCCTGCGATATGAAATTGATTATGCACGAAGGTGAAACAAAATATGCAATAAGAGGGATAATGAAACTTTATACTTACGATGCCTGGTACGGGGATAAAATGAATGTCGATAATTCATTCGATAGTGCACCTTCGGGATTTCTTGATTATGCAAAAGAACAATGGAATAAATTTAAAACGGAAAAAATTAATTGAGTCGAATATAATAGAAAGTATGAATTTAAAAAAAAGGTTATGAAATATTTCATAACCCTTTAATCTTTAAATCCGCATTCTTTGCGTCCCGATGAGCCCCGCAAAGGGTGAATCGGGATTACAAATCTTCTAATCAGGAATTACATTCCGTACTTATCAATAATTTCCTGTTTCGTTTTTCCGAGTATATCGTATTTCTTTCCGACTTTTATGAATGCCGCAAGTGCTTTTTCGAGATGATGCCTTTCATGCGCAGCGGAAAGTTGTGTGCGGATTCTCGCCTGTCCTTTTGGAACGACAGGGAAGAAGAATCCAACCGCATAAATTCCTTCCGCATATAAATCTCTTGCAACATCCTGCGAGAGCTTTGCGTTGAACAGCATAACCGGTACTATCGCCGTTTCACCTTCTTTAATAATGAATCCGGCTTCGGTCAAACCCTTTCTCCAGAATTTTGTATTCTCTTCGAGCTTATCGCGTCTTTCGGTTGACTTGGAAATAATATCGAGCACTCTCAAGGCGCCTTCCACTATTACGGGAGCAACTGTATTTGAGAAAAGATACGGGCGCGCTTTCTGCCTGCACATCTCTACTATTTCTCTTCTGCCGGAAACGCATCCGCCTGATGCACCGCCGAGAGCCTTGCCAAGAGTGGTTGTGATGATATCGATTTTTCCCATAACTCCGCATTGTTCCTGCGTTCCGCGTCCTGTTTTTCCTATGTATCCGCTTGAATGCGAGTCATCCAAAAATACCATTGCATTATATTTTTCCGCGAGCTCGACAATCTTATCGAGCTTTGCAAGGTCACCGTCCATCGAGAATGCGCCGTCTGTAATAATCAGTCGGAGTCTCTTATCCTGGTGAAGCTGAAGTTTTTGCTCGAGGTGATTCATATCGGAATGTTTGAATGAATCATTCTGCGCTTTGCAGAGTCTCATTCCGTCTATGATAGAAGCGTGTACGAGCCTGTCAGCTATCATAACGTCCTGGTCTGTAAGCACAGCTTCGAATACTCCGCCGTTTGCATCCATGCATGACGGGAAAAGAATTGTATCTTCAGTGCCGAGAAATTCCGTAAGTTTCTTTTCGAGTTCTTTGTGAATATCCTGTGTACCGCAGATGAAACGTACAGAAGACATTCCGTAACCTCTTACATCGAGTCCGTCGTGTGCTGCCTTTACAACATCGGGATGAGAAGAAAGTCCTAGGTAGTTATTGGCGCACATGTTAATCACGTGTTTCATTGCTGAGCCGATAGGGAATTCCACTTCTATTTCGGAATCCTGCGGTGAGCAGATTGCACGTTCTTCCTTGAATATACCGCCGTTTTTCATTTCGTTAAGCTGGTCGGTGAAAACTTTTCTTACATTATCGTTGAAAGACATTTTATAAATCCTCCGTGTTTTTATTTTATAGCACGCTGATGACACAGATGTAACTGATTTTCGCAGATTTAAATCTTTTGTGTGCTATTAATATTTTTTTTAAATTTATTTGAAAAAATTTTTCTTTTAAATTCAGGTTTTTTACCAAAGTTTAATAATGAACCGATTTCATAATCTGTAGCTTTTAAATAATTAATCAATTGAAATTCATGTTCCTCGCATAAAGTTTCTGCAGCTTTTAATTCTAAAATAACTTTATCTTCCACAACCAAATCTGCAAAATATTTGCCTACATTAATATGATCATAATATACATCTATTGGATATTGAGATTCTACTTTTAATCCTAATTTTTGAAGTTCAATAACCAACGAGTTTTCATAAACTTTTTCAAGAAATCCAAACCCAAGAACATTATATACCGTATAATACGCCGAAATTATTTTACTTGTGATTTCTTGATGCAGATATTTATTTTCTGTGTCCATCAGTTAAATCAGTGTTATCAGCGTTCTATTGCTCTTATTCTATGTTAAATTCTTTCAGCAGTACCATTATGTTATTCACGCTGTCGAAAGCTTCCGGTGATGCTTTTGCGTCGGGAATCTGGATATTGTATTTTGTTTCCAGGAAAACTTTCAGTGATACCATCGAGAACGAATCTACTATACCGCCCGAAATGAGCGGTGTGTCGAAGTTTACTTCCCTGTCATCACCTTCCTCGAGGTATTCATTTCTTACGTATTCGAGAATTACGTCTTTTGTTGCTGGCATTTTTACTTCCTTTTTTAAATTTTTTATTAAAATATTTTTAAAATTTCTAAACTATTCCTGTACTCTTTTTACCCAGGGAATAAACGTGTACTCATATGTACTTCCCTCGCTGGTAAACTTTACTACTATTTTTTTCGCATCGAAGCTTACGATATTCCATACCTCGCGGTTCGGGGAGTTATCATCGAAAATAATCTGTGAATTATTCTCTCCCAGATTCCACGCACCGTTGTCAAAATCTTCCTCCTCGACTGCCTGGTAACTGCCGTCTTCAAAAAATTCGATTTCGTAATTCGGCAAATCCTGTACTTTCCCGTTTTCCTTGTATTCGCTTATTTCCCATTTGTTGATTATGAAAGAATTCGTCTCGTTCAGCACAGGTTTTGGAATGTCCGTAGATTTAATCTCCTCATCCGTAATAGTCGAATCCACTACCATGCGTGTTGAATCTTCCTGAGCGTGCAATGCTTTTCCGCCAAAACAGAATAAAGCAAGAAAAAATATAACCGCAAAAAAAGCTCTTAACATTTTAATCTTTAATTTTTAAACTTTAAATTTATTTTACATATCGTTTTCCAGTGTGCTTATATCGCCTATCTCTTCTCCCCATTCCTGTGCTCGCAAAACTCTTCTCATAATTTTTCCGCTTCTTGTTTTCGGGAGCGAATCCACGAATTCTATTTCCTGCGGCATCGCAAGCGCAGAAAGTTTTTTACGCACGAAATTCATAATGTCCAGCTCCAGCATCTTTCCTGCTTCTATTCCGGGTTTCAGTGTTATGAACGCTTTCACAACTTCCATGTTCACAGGGTCAGGCTTTCCGACTACCGCTGATTCCGCTACTGCAGGGTGTTCTAAAAGTGCCGATTCTATTTCAAACGGTCCTACTAAATGTCCGCCTGTATTTATAACATCATCATCGCGTCCTACGAACCAGAAATATCCTTCTTCGTCTATGCTTGCCCTGTCGCCGCAGTGATACCAGCCCTTTGAGAATTTCGATTTATATGTTGTTTCGTTGTTCCAGTATGCTCTCACCATCGAAGGCCATCCCGGCCTGAGTGCAATCATTCCCACTATTCCTTTTTTTGTAATCGGCTCGTGTGTTTTCAAATCCACTACCGTAGCTTCTATTCCCGGGAAAGGTTTTCCCATCGAGCCGGGTTTTATTTTCATTCCGGGGTAATTGCTGACTACTATGCATCCCGTTTCTGTCTGCCAGAATGTATCGTGGAAATATAATCCGAAAACTTCTTTCGACCATATCACAGCTTCCGCATTCAAAGGCTCGCCTACGCTTGCCAGGTGGCGGAGCGAAGATAAATCGAATTTCTTTACGACTTCATTTCCTTCTTTCATCAAAGCGCGTATGGCTGTCGGAGCCGAATACCACATCGAGATTTTGTGCTTCTCTATAAATTTATACCACGTCTCTGCCTTGAATCCCGCATCCAGCACGCATTGCGTAATTCCGTTCGCCCATACACCTATAATTCCGTAAGATGTGCCTGTTACCCATCCCGGGTCTGCAGTGCACCAGTATATATCATC
>PMIW01000172.1:5004-5702 GCA_003158365.1 Ignavibacteriota bacterium
CCGTCATCATCTACAACTATAATATGTTTTAATTCGGGCAGGTCTTTTGTAATATTTCTTACCTTCGGAAGATGTTTTTTCTGCGTAATAATCGCTCTTGTCTTTGCATTATCAAGCCTTGTTAAAAGTGATTCCGAGCCGAATGCCGAAAAAAGCGGCTGAACAATTGCGCCCATTTTAAGCACACCGAGAAATCCGAAATAGAGCTCGGGCACTTTATCCATGAAAAGGCAAACCCTTTCGCCGGGCTGAATTCCGAGCTTCTGTAAAAATACTGCAATCGAATTTGTAAGCTGGCGCATGTCGTTAAAAGTGTATCTTTTTTCTTCGCCCGAGTGACCTTCCCATATAAGGGCAAGTTTATCGGCTTTTCCCATGCGGCAGATTCTGTCTGTACAATACTCACCAATGTTTATAACGTCTCCGTCTTTATAACCGAGTTCATTACGGGATATATCCCACGTGAAATTTGCGTATTCTTCTTCATAAGGACGCATATTTTGTTGATGGTTTGGCATAACGGTAATTTATTTAAGGTTTAATTTTTGGAAAATTCTTCGCAAGTTATATAAATGTAATAATGTTACTGAATTTGTAAATATTAGATTATTAATATAAAAATACAATTTAATAATTTTAACCCCCTCCTATTTGTCATTCCCGCGAAAGCGGGAATCTAGAGCGCTGCCCAGTTTCGA
>PMIW01000214.1 GCA_003158365.1 Ignavibacteriota bacterium
TGAATGGATTTCTTTTTCATTTTGTTTTTAAGTTTATTTTAAACTCATTGCTTTTTAGAGATTAAGCTGACAATCCAAATGAAATTTATTTTTTTGTTGTGGCATACTTGATGCCCCTCCGTTAAGACGGATAACTTTTGTAAATTATCAATAATGAATATATTTTCCTAATTCCTTTTTAATATATCATGCAGATGCCAATATCTTTTTAAAAATATGAGGAAATTATGTTCGTGTCGGGAGTCCTCTGATCAAGAACATCGGAGAGACTCCCCTACACAAAACTTGTTTGGAAATACTTTGAGGTGTATATAATAAAATTTTATTTCGTGAAAAGTTTTCTGATTGAAAGTAATATAAAAATACCCAATGAATACATTCCGACTGAAGCATAAAATGTTTCTTTTGAGATATCTTCATCGTCGCAGGTTGCAACGATTACTGCACCCTTGCTTCTTTCACCCACTTCTTTTGTTGCCAGTTTTTCAACTACTTCTATATTGAATTCACCGCTGCAAACGACCGGAGCGGCAATTTTCTGAATGTTCGGATAATAAATACTTCCGATACCAACGAGCGTCAGCCCAAGAAGACCGCTTACAATTATTCTCAAAAAAAAATTGACAAAAGGAGTTACATCGGTATCATAAGCAACATGATTCGCTTTTGCCGCAGTTTTAATTCTTTTCTTCGCAACTGATTTGCTGCATTTTGTTGCAGCTTTCACCATTTTGTAAGCGCGAATTGAAGCTTTCCTTTTCAGCAAAATCAATATCTGTTCATCCAGTCCTGCTTTGCCGGTTTTTATTTCTGATTTACAGTTTGCACATACCTGAGGGTTCTGAAAGTAATTAAGTGCATCATTAATCCAGAATGAACTGTCGCAGTTCGGGCAAATAATTTCATGGAATTTTTTCTTTGTCATAGTTTTTTTAGGATTATGAATAATTCTCTACCTGCTCTCGGCTTTATTGAATTAAAAGCGGGTGAAAAATTTTTAAATTCGAAATAAGGTTTGAAATAATTTCTGTATTCCTGCTCGCTTCCTCCAAAAGGAGGGGAGTCACTATCAAATTCGTGGTTGAATAAAACTCCGACAAGTTTCCCTCCGGGTTTTAATAATTCGTAAACTTTTTTTGCATATCGTGTCCTAAGATTTCTATCTATGGCGCAGAAAAAAGTCTGCTCTATAATTAAATCATATTTCCCTTTATGAATAAAAAAATCTTCCATTATTATATTCCTTGCAGGAAATTTTGGCAGACGTTTTTTAAATTCAGATATAATTTTTTCAGACCAATCCAGAATGAAAACTTTTTTAAATCCCAATTCCAGAAGGTAATCTGCTTCATATGCATTACCGCATCCGGGAATTAAAATTTTGATTTTCTTATCGGTCAGCTGGTTAAAATAGTTATGCATCGGGCGGGAAATACCCCCTAAATCCCAGCGGGCATCATTTTTATTGTATCTTTCTTCCCAGTATTTTTTATCGAGGTTCAGAAAGTTTTATTTTTTTATAAATTATAATTTTAATGTTATTTTATCAATAACATAATTTTAGTTTCCGAAAAATCGCCTGACTTTAATTTGTAAAAATAAACTCCGCTTGGGAGCCGGTTATTGGCTATAGAGTTAATGGAAAATTGTACTTCATAAGTTCCTGCTTTTTGAAATTCATTTACAAGTGTTGCGATTTCTCTGCTCAGCAAATCATAAACTTTCAAAGTTACAACATTATTTTTTATAATTTGATATTTTATATTTGTCGATGGGTTAAATGGGTTCGGATAATTCTGAAATAAATAAAATCTGTCCGGTACGCCGGAATTTATTTTTCTTATACCTATTGTTCCTCCGTTGATAGTCTTATATATTTTCCCGCCTGAGCCGCAGGCATAACCTGTATCTTTTGAAGTGAAATAAATACTGTTTAGAATCGTCGAAGTGTCATTTAACTGCAGCAGCCAGTTTGTTCCATTATTTGTTGTTTTGTAAATAGCGGAACCATTTGTTGTTAAATACCCTGTATTTGAATTTAAAAAATAAGAAGATAAGACGCCGTAAGAGTTACCCAAGTATTTTAAAATCCAGTTTGTACCTCCGTTTACTGTCGATAGAATAATTCCTTCGGTTCCCGTAATCCAGGCAGTATCGGGCGATATAGCATAAACACTTAGAAAAGAATGAAAAGGAATAACAGGCAAAACCTGCCTGCTCCAATTCATTCCGCCATTTGTTGTTTTGAAAATAGAATCATTAACGCACCAGCCTGTATTTGAATTTACAAACCTGAGATAGGAATACCGCGAATTCGAATATGAACTGAATAATTGCGATGTCCAGTTTGCTCCGCCGTTAATTGTTTTATATAATTCCGAGATTCCCGTTACAGTGCTTACCCATCCCGTTAATGAATTTATAAAAAAGATATCTATACAACTCATTGTAACAACGGGAAGTGTTGTGTAATTATTTCCGCCATTAGTTGTTTTATAAACTCCTTCTGCTCCCGCAATGTAGCCTGTATTTACATCCGCAAAGCATAAAGACAAAATCCTGTTTCCGGTAGGAAAGTTTCCTATCTGGCTTACCCAATTTGCACCGGCATTTGTAGTCTTGATAAGTATATATTGAGTGGGCAATCCCTGAAAGCCTCCTGCCCAGCCCGTTTGAGAATTTACAAATTGAATTTTGCTAAGATTAATGGGTGTACCGCTGTTTAAAGGAAACCACCCGGTCTGCGAAAAACTTTCACAAAAA
>PMIW01000091.1 GCA_003158365.1 Ignavibacteriota bacterium
AGGGTGCAGAAGAGGTGGGTGAGATTTTATTGCAGTCCGATATAGATATGGTGGCTTTTGTTGGCTCAAGGGAAGTCGGTAAAATAATAATGAGGGAATGCTCAAATAAATTGAACAGGATTATTCTTGAACTAGGAGGTAAAGACCCGATGATTGTATTAAGAGATGCTGATTTGAAAAAAGCAGCGGAATTTGCAGTTTACGCTTCAATAAATAATTGCGGACAGCTGTGCACTTCAGTTGAAAGAGTATATGTAGAAGATAAAATTGCAGGTGAATTTGAAAAACTGGTTCTGGTGGAAATAAAAAAAGTTAAAGTCGGAAATGTTTATGATGATGTCAACTTGGGTCCGATGGCAAATGAACAACAGCGTGCAAAAGTATTAAGTCAAATTGATGAAGCCCGAAGGAAAGGTGCACGTATATTATACGGCGGAAATAAAATCGAAGGTAAAGGTTATTTTATAGAGCCGACATTTATTGTTGACGTGAGCGAAAAACACGATTTAATGACTGATGAAACTTTCGGACCTGTTGTTGCAATGCAGAGAGTCCGCGATGCAGAAGATGCAATCGAAAAATCAAATAAATCAAGATACGGGCTTGGCGCCACAATCTGGACAAAAAGTCAAAAGAAAGCACTTGAAATCGCAAGTAAACTGGAAACCGGAATGATTGGAATTAACAGGGGTGTCGGTGGTGTTACAGGCACACCCTGGGTTGGTATCAAAGAAAGCGGTTTCGGATATCACGGCTCTATTGACGGCATGAAACAATTCACGCATCCAAAAAAAATTACTTATAAGAAATAGAAAATTAATCCCATTAACAACAAATTATAAAAGTCATTTTTAAATATTGAAAAGTGAAATGTAATATACTTTATCGAGAAAATAATAAACAGTTCTTATAATAACATCACACATTTGTCATCCCATCATGTTTTTAGAAGGGATTGCTATTTTTTATTGTTTTTAATATTTGCTACCCTATAACTGAAACGGCACAGATATCTTAAAATTAATACTTCTTCCCGGGTCAAGCGCATATGCTTTGAACCTGCTGAGATGATCAACATATTTCGTATCGAATAAATTTTCTACAGATAAATCAATCGATGTAACCATATTTGACATCACATAATCGAATCCAATCCCGAGATTAAATAATGTGTAACCATCCGTTGTCGTTTCAAGTGGGTCAACATTATTCTGCGGAGATACAATTCTTGCCTTAAATGAAAAATATGGATTGTAAAGCTTCCATAAACTGCTCTTCTGAAGCTTTAACTCAATAATATTCTTTGCAGGCGGTGTGAATGGCAGGGGATTATCTGTTGCATTATTCTTTGTAAAAATATAGTCACCGTTCAGGCTTAATAAAATAAAATTAAGCGGCTGAAACTGCAGGCTGTATTCTATTCCCCTGAATGTACTTTTATCCTGTACGATATCAAATATTTTCAGTCCTGAAGCGGAGTCAATTAAATTTGTAGGTGAAGGGTAAATAAAATTATTCAAAATATTATTGAATAAAGAAATCTCTGCGTTTAACATTCCAAGTCTTGCCCTGATTCCCAAGTCAATATTCAAGGATGTCTCAGGTTCAGGGGATGCATTAGGATTTAGCGTAATTAATCCTCTTTCAAATCTGTTTGTACCTTCGTGAACACCATCTACAAACAGTTCGTATTCCGATGGCGCTCTCCATCCTCTACCGAGGTTTGTAAATATATCAACATTTTCGTTTGGCCTGAAAACAATCCCGGCAGAACCGCTAAATGCACTGAAATTGATATCCTGAGGGTTGATTACATTAGTCGGATTTCCTGAAATGTCAGTGCTGTAAACAGTACTTTTTATTTTCGACGTTTTTGTATCGTATCTTAAACCCGCAGAAAACGTAAACCTGTTCATATTATATTTTTCAAGTGCATATATTCCGTAACTTATTGAATTGTAACCCGGTATTAATTTTTCAATACCAAGACTGTTATTTTGCTGATTTGATACCATGATACCGACTGTACCCGATAAATCTTTATTCAAATCATTATGCAGGCGAATGTCTCCCTGAAATGTCCTGAGCTTCCAGTACAGTGTCGATATATCATTATTCTTATCTTCTATGGATTCATATTCTTTCCTGTCGTGCATCTGGTATGAAAATATCGGCTCGAGATGAAACTTCCTGCTCAGGTTAAAATTTCCGCTTAATTCAAACTGATTAGTGTTTAAAAGCTGGTTGCCTGTTGAAATAGGATTCGGGTCGTGCATCTGGATTTCCCTGTTAAATGTTTCGAATCCGGCATCAATATATCCGTAATCTCCTTTTAATCCAAATGTCAGTCCGCCTTCGTATTCTTTCGACCCGCTGTTGGATAGTATTCCGCCGTTAATTGTATCTTTAGCTGAACCATTTAATGAATTTATTAAAAACGTTCCCTCAGGAGTTTTAACGTTTCCTGATTTCCTGTATCCAAAGTGTTCTTTAAAACCGAAATTTTTCATTCCTGCTCCAAGCATTACATTTCCCGTACCTTCATCGTTCACAGAAAATAAACCCAAATCAAGATTTCCATACATCAGCATTTTATTTAAATTGGAATACTGAAGCGGTTTGGAAATTATGTTTACAACACCTCCAATTCCTTCTGAGCCGTAAACCAAACTTGCAGGTCCTCTAAGTATATCGATTTTATCTATATCATATAAACTTATCTCGGGTGCGTGCTCATCACCCCATTGCTGTGACTCCTGCTTAACGCCATCGTGAATTACAAGTACACTGTTAGATGAAAGTCCTCTTATAACAGGCTTTCCGATTCCCATACCCGTTGTAATCTGGTTTACGCCCGGTATATTTGCAATTGTAGCCCCTAATACTTCACCTCTTTCTTTTATAAGGTTTCGTGTATTTAAAGTGGCAGTTGAAAATGTGCTTTGCGATATATCCTGTGCTTCAAATGAACTTGAAACGTCTATTGTTGCTGTTTCTATCAGACTCTGCTCAATAATAACATTAAAATTATCGGAAGAATCATTTAAAGTAAGCTGTCGTGTTTTGGTAACATAACCGGTTTTAGAAAATGTGAGACTATAATGTCCGTAAGGAATATCGTAAAAATTGTAAACTCCGCCGGTGTTTGTGATTGTTGCAATTCCTATTTCCTGAATTGTCACGCTTACCATCTCAAGCGGTTTGGAGTTTTCATCGGTTACTGTTCCTTTGATATTGCCAGCAAGAGTCTCCGCTTGAAGAATCCCGCTAAAAACCGATATTATTATAAATATTAATAATATTATTTTCATTTTTCTTTATCATATTTTAATTAATAAGTAAATTTTTATTCCTGTACACAGGAATAATAAGAAAATCACAACTATTTTTTAATTATGATAAAGGGGGAGCTCTGTCGGAAACAGATGATAAGATAAATTCGGGTTGAACCTGATATTCGTGAAGCTTAATTATGAATTCAGGCAGTACTTTCAAGCCAATGATAACAGCTATTTCAGAATTGTCAGCTATTAATGAAGCAGATAATAAACAGGAAATGCAGTGATTTTCTTTTTCCGCATCGTGATTATGCAAAAATTCGTATCCGTCTATTGTTAAAACAGAAGCTGTCAGTATTATTAAAACTAATATTTTAAATTTAGTCTTTTGCATTATTTAAAATACTATCTTTAATTTTATACAAATATTTTTTTGCTTCACTATAATCATTCTTTATTATTCCGTCTAATATTGCTTCTTCTATTGCTTTTTTCAGTATTCCAACAGTTCTGCTTGGTTTTAAGTTGCATATTTCCATTATCTCTTCGCCTCTGACGGGGGATTGGAAATTCATTAACTGGTCTTTATCCTGAACTTCAACAATCCTCTTTTCGATTTTTTCATAGTTATTCATAAACTTTTTCATCTTTTCGGGATTCTTTGAAGTTATATCCGCACGGCAAAGTATCAATAAATCCTCGAGATTTTCACCTGCCTCTGCAGCTAGTCTTCTTATAGCTGAATCTGTCACATCATCGCTTGCAAGCGGTATAGGTCTTAGATGAAGTCTTATTAGCTTTTCCACATATTCAAAATGAGTCATAGGAAGTCTCATACGTTCGAATATTTTCTTCATCATTCTTGCACCTGCTTCCTCGTGTCCGTGGAAAGTCCAGCCAATATCTTCCACAAATCTTTTTGTCTTTGGTTTTGCAATGTCGTGAACAAGAGCGGCAAATCTTAACCATATATTATTAGTTTTCACTGCAGTATTATCCACAACCTGAAGAGTGTGATGAAAAACATCCTTATGATGATAATCTTTTCTCTGCTCTACTCCCGCAAGGTTCGATACTTCAGGAAATACAATATCCATAAGTCCTGAAAGATACAGTAAATTCAATCCAATCGAGGGGACACCTGATTCAAGAATTTGTAAAAATTCATTTGTTACTCTTTCCTGTGAAACTATATTATCTTTTAACCTGTCACGGTATTTTGCAATAGCGCTTAACGTATTTTCTTCAATCGAAAAATTAAATCGTGATGCAAATCTTATCGCACGAAGCATTCTAAGCGGGTCATCGTCGAATGTTTTTTCAGGGTCGAGCGGTGTCTTTATTATGCCTACTTTCAGGTCATTTAGTCCGTTAAATAAATCTATAACATCATCTTTATCCGTTAAAGAAACTGCAAGCGCATTAATTGTAAAATCCCTTCTCGATAAATCATCACTTAAATTAGAAAGAAGTACTTCCGGTTTACGTGATTCCCTTTTATAGCTTTCTTTTCTTGCAGATGAAAATTCTATTTTCAGATTATTTATGTTGAGCAGTGCTGTACCGAATTTTTTGTAGATTGCTGAAAGTTCTGTATTAAAATGCTTTGCTGTTTTATTTGCAAAATCAATTGCATCGCCGATTACCATAATATCTATGTCAGTGCAATCGATGCCTAAAATTGTATCACGTACATACCCGCCTACAAGATAAACTTCAGCATTAAGTTTCTTTGCAATCCAGGATATTTCTTTTATTTCTCTGTATTTAATTTTAATTTTCAATCAGACCGTTATTCTGTTTTCTTCTATTTTTTCTATAATTTCAGTTGCAACCTCGAGTGCCTGAATTCCGTCTTCAAGCGATACAACCGGCGTTGTACCGTTTTTAATGCAATCGAAAAATGAATTCTGTTCATACTTCATAGCATTTAATTTTGGTGATTTCGGATTCGAATATGTTATATTCAGTTTCTTTCCGTTTTTCTCAATATTGCCTATTACTTTACCGGATTTATTTGATTCGTCGAGTTTGAAAACTTCCGATTTATTTTCCGAAAAATCTATCGATATATAAGCATCATTCTGGAAAATCCTCATCTTGCGCATTTTCTTCTGTGATATTCTTGATGCCGTTATATTTGCAACGCAGCCGTTATCAAACTGAATTCTTGCATTTGCAATATCAAATTTATTGGTCATAATTGCAACTCCGTTTGCATCAATTTGCTTTACACGTGATTTTACAAGGCTCAGAATAATATCTATGTCGTGAATCATTAAATCCTGAATCACCGAAACATCCGTTCCTCTCGGATTAAATTGTGCAAGCCTGTGCGACTCGACAAACAAGGGTTTGATATTATATTTCTCTACTGACAGCAAAGCGGGATTAAATCTTTCAATATGCCCAACCTGTACAATTACATTATGGCTGTCCCTGTCAGCTCTCAATAAATATGCATTTTCGAGACTATCCGTTACAGGTTTCTCTACAAAAGTATGAATGTTTCTGGATATTGTTTTTAAAGCAATATCAAAATGTGTGGAAGTAGGGGATACTATTATAGCAGTATTTATTTCTTCCAGCATTCCATCGAGAGCGAAAAAATATTTTGTCTTGTTTTCAAGGGCAATCATTTTACTTTTCTCTGTATCAATATCATAAATGCCGATAAGTTCAACATCTTTCCTTTCTTTCTCAATTTCTTTTATATTTTTCAAATGCATTTTGCCCAGATGCCCGCATCCGATTATTCCAACTTTTATTTTATCCATATTAATTGATTAAATTAATTAAGAATTCATTGGTTCTGAATGGATTATCACATTAGATAGATTCTGATATAACTCTTTTAAATGTAAATATATTTTGCTTTCGAGTATGGTTACTTTATCGTGAACTTCCTCGAATGTCATGTTTTTATCGAATTCACATTTCATTGATACACGTAATTTGTCGTTTGAGTTAATCACCTGAATATCATAATACCTTTTTATGAAATTATATTCTTTTAGAATATTCTCCACATTCCTGATAAGTTCTTTTGACTGCATTGTAACATCAACGGTATCAAATGTCAGCTCGCTCGGCTCGTCAAGGTGAATATTTATAAGCGATATTACGGGAATTTCTTTTTTAATTTTTTCTTCAAGCCTGGATATTTTAAAATGAGCGAGTTTTAAATCATTTGTACCGTCAATCTCGACGTGCAATTCTGAATGTATTTCCTTATCCATTTTGTGGGAAAAAATATCGTGGCATTTAAATCCTTCGTTATTCACTATCATCCTGATTTTATCGTTCACTGTCTCATCCTTTGTTTCTACAGGCTCGGAATGGATTACTATATCTGAATCAGGGGCAAGCTCCCTGATCTTCTTCTCGACAGAATCCATTATTTCGTGTGTTCTCGAAAATAATTTCATTCTTGCAATTAAGATTATCATGTCGATAAAAATCTTCGAGCCCGAACTGCGCAGCCTGAAATTTTTTATTCCTTCGACACCTTCTATGTATAATACTTCTTTTTTAATGTTTTCCCTTAATCCCTGAGGAACCCTGTCCATCAAAGAATCAAATGCTCTCTTGCTTAGCCTGAATGTTACCGCAATAATAAGTACGGATACAGCTATCGCACTTATCGGATCTGCAAGAGGGGATAATTTAAAATAAGTAAATACCATTCCCACTAAAACTACAACAGAACTCCATATATCCGAAGCAAAATGCAATGCATCAGCTTCAAGTGCCTGTGATTTAGTTTCCTTAGCAATCCGCATCAATGCCCGTGACCTTGAAAAGTCAATTATTATGCAAATTAATATCACGGAAAATGTGAAAATACTTATATGAACGGTAACATTATTTATTATTCTTTCAATAGACTCGTAAATTAAATATGCACACATTCCAACGAGAATTATTACCTGGAACAGTGCGGAAAAACTTTCAATTTTTTCATGCCCGTAATTGTGCAGTTCATCGGGTGGTTTTGCTGAATATTTTACCGAGATTATAGTTGCTATCGTTGCTATTAAATCGGTTGAAGAGTGGAATAATTCCGATAAAACTCCAAGACTCCCGCTGAAATATGTTGCAAGAAATTTTATTATTACAATGAATATAGCGGCAAGCATCGAGCTTTGCGCAATCCTCATCTTTTTTCTATTTCTTAATGCTAAATCCATATATGCCTTATGCGGAAATCTCCGGATTAATATTTTCTTTAAAATCACTGTATCTTTGTGACAGAAAAACACCTGCCATCGTTATTACCGTACCAATTATGAAAAAATAAGATAAATTTTCCTTTAATAAAATCCATGAAAAAATTATTGTAATTAATGGTGATGAATTCATCGATGTCGTTAATGAACTTACCGATATATATTTAGATGACCATGTGAATACAAAATAGCTTCCGAAAGCAACCAGTATAGTCAGATGAAAGAATGCCAGTCCTCCGTAAAAACTCATTTTAGCGAGAGAGAAATTGGGTAAATCGTACAGAAATATTGGTATGTACATTATCAGACCCGTTGAAAATGAAATGGTCGAAGTTTTTAATGCTCCGTATTTCGCAACCATATCCTTGCTTAAAGTAAGGTAAAACGCCCACGATGAGACGGCACAAAGCAATAAAATGTCACCTGAAAGCGTTGTCGATTTATTTGAATTAACAAAATTCTCATAAAATATCACAATAATTCCTATTATAGAGAGCAAAATTGAAAATAACTTACCGTGTGAGTATTTTTCATGCTTTATTTTAATCGAAATTAAATATGCAAATAGTGGCGTTAGGGAATAAGTTACACCCGAATGGGAAGCAGTCGATAAACTGACACCTTCTAAAAAACAAAACTGGTTAATCGGCAGAACCAATGCGCCCAGTATTAAAAACCTGAGTAAATCGCTTTTATCTATTTTGAAATTATTTTTACGGAAGAAAAAAATAATTAATAATAAAATATCTGCTATACCGAACCTGATAAATGCCAGCGATAGTGGAGAAACTTCTTCTACGATAAACTTCGCAGCAATCGGAGTAAAAGAAGTGGCAAACAATAAGTACACTAATAAAGCAATTTTTTTCATTTCTATGCCTTGTCGGAATATTCGATTTATTTACATTTATTCCATAAAAATAAATCGAAGAATCCCGAATTTTCAAATGAGATTCTTCGATTATTTCATAAATAAATTAAAAAAATTAAGCAGAGGTTTTCTTAAGAGCTCTAGATGCTTTTATTTTAACCTGCTTTTTTACCTTTTTCTTTCTGTGTTTTGATAAAGCTTTTTTCTTTGGCTTATTCATATTTGTATTTAATTAAGATTAACTATTTGCATTATATTTATATCGGTTACATCGGATAATTTAAGCAATATCTATGCCTTTTTCAAGATAAACATCCTGTATGGCATTTAATAGAATTACACCGTCTTTCATTGGTTTCTGGAATGCTTTTCTTCCTGAAATTAATCCCATTCCGCCTGCTCTTTTATTAATAACTGCAGTCTTTACCGCTTCTTTTAGGTCAGATTCACCTTTTCCAGTCGAAGCGCCGCCTGAATTTATTAATCCGGCTCTTCCCATGTAATTATTTGCTACCTGGTATCTTGTTAAATCAATCGGGTTATCTGTGGTCAGTTTTTCATATACAAGCTTGCTTGTTTTTCCGAATTTAAGTGCGTTATATCCGCCGTTATTTTCAGGTAACTTCTGCTTAATAATATCGGCTTCTATTGTAACACCGAGATGATTTGCCTGTCCTGTTAAATCTGCAGAGACGTGATAATCCTTGTCGCCCTTTACGTTAAAAGCAGGATTTCTTAAGTAACACCATAAAATTGTCACAAGTCCGAGTTCGTGCGCATAAGCAAATGCATCTGAAACTTCCTGAATCTGCCTTGAAGATTCATCCGAACCGAAATAAATCGTAGCTCCGACTGCAACTGCTCCCATATCGAATGCCTGGTCAACATTGGCAAACATTATCTGGTCGTATTTATTTGGATAAGAAAGTATCTCATTATGGTTCAATTTCAGTATAAACGGAATCTTGTGCGCATATCTGCGCGAAACCGAACCGAGTACTCCAAGTGTAGATGCAACTGCATTACAGCCGCCTTCCATAGCCAATTTTACAATATTTTCAGGGTCGAAATAAGCCGGATTCGGTGCAAAAGATGCTCCTGCCGAATGCTCTATGCCCTGGTCAACGGGTAATATCGATAAATAACCTGTTCCGGATAATCTCCCGTGATTGAATATTGATTGCATATTTCTGAGTACATTCGGAGTTCTGTCAGAATCTTTCCATACTCTGTCCACAAAATCAGGTCCCGGTAAATGTATCATTTCTTTAGCAATAGTCGTGCTTTTATGAGTAAGTAAGTACTCTTCTTCTTTTCCAAGTATTTCTTTAATTTTTTCTAACATTTTTTTATAGTTTAATTATTTAATATATTTATAAATTCAATTTTTTTTAATTATGTATTGATAAAAACAAAAAGAGCTATTAAAAGTATTGCAAGAGTCGCGAGAGAAAGTGCACCTATAATAACGATATTTAATATCTCTTTTTTAATATTTTTCCCTTAATCTAACAAGATATTTAAAATCAAAACAAAATTAAATTCATATTTCAGTATTATTTCATTAATTTTTTACATTTTTAGCTAAAAACAACGAATTTTGACTTTATTTAAAAAGTTTAAATTCATAACTTTAAGGTCTTAATAAAATAAAAATTATTTTTATAAAAATGGCAAAATTAGGTAAAAACATAGGTAAAACTCACGAAGATAAGTTAATGGATATGTATTATAAATCGATGGAATATTATGAGAATAATAAAAATAGGGTATATATCATTGCGACATCCGTTGTTGTTGTGGTTGCATTGGTATTTTTCTATTTTAATTACAAAGCAAAAAATAATGAAACGGCAGGAATAGAATTATCCAAAGTTAAAACTGCTTATTCAAACGGATTATTCCAGCAGGCCATAAACGGGGATTCTTTGGGAATGTCAAGAGGTCTGCAGTATATCGTTGATAATTACGGTTCGTCAGAAAACGGACAAATTGCAAAGGTTATGCTGGCTAACTGCTATTATTCTTTAAGGGATTATGAAAAAGCAGATAAGTATTTTAAAGATTATTCCGGCAGTAATGATATTTATAAAGCCGCATCTCTTGCCGGAATAGCTGAAGTTTGTGAGGCAAAGAATGATTACGCAAATGCAGCAAAGTATTATATGAAAGCATCACAGCAGAGCAAACTGGTTTCAAATAACGATGAATATTTGTTTTATGCCATAAAAAATTATTCACTCGCAAATGATAACGAGACACTTAAAAAGACAATTAAAGAATTAAAGAAAGATTATCCCAAATCAAAATATATTCCCCAGATTAGCAAATACGATACGGGAGACTGATTAAATTTAATTTAATTATTATGAGCTTAAAAGAAAAAATTATTGAGGATTTGAATGCTTCCATGAAAAAGCAGGATGCCGTGAGAACGGAAACTTTGCGCAGTATAAGGGCTGAAATACTAAAGATGGATAAATCGGGGATGCAAAGGGAAATGACTGAAGAAGAGGAAATTCAGCTCCTTACACGTCAGGTAAAAATGAGAAAAGAAGCAATCGAAATGTTTGAAAAAGGNNTTGGAAATGTGACGGAAAAAGATTTCGGAAGGGTAATGTCAGGTGCAATGAAAATCCTCAAAGGTAAAATTGACGGTAAAATAATTCAGGAAATAGTGAAAAGTAAGCTTGCTCCTTAAACTTGCAATTAATTTTTTATAAAAGAATATATTGAATACGCTCGATATAATAATCATTGTAATTATTTTACTGCTTGCATATTTGGGATACAGAAGGGGATTTCTTGTCAGTATCTTTTCACTTATCAGCATAATTGCCGGTCTCGTGCTGGCAACTAAATTCCACGCAGGGTTTGCACTCGTACTTCATAAATTCATAAAAGACGATAAAACTTTAAATATAGTTTCATTCATTATAATATACCTACTGATTTATTTTGCGGGTATTTTCATCGCAAGTAAATTATCAAAACTGAGCAGCATCACAAAATCATTCGACAAGATTCTTGGAATAGTTTTGGGTACGATTAAAGGTTTACTGGTTGCAAGCCTGCTTATTATTCTGCTGAAGACTTTCAGTTTTATGAATGAAACTGCATTCAGCCAATCTGCCTTTTATCCCTATGTATCGAGGTTTGCGCCGGATACGTTTGATGCAGTCTCTAAGATTTTGCCTTTCAATAAAAAATCATTTGAAGACCTGAATACATTTATAAAAAATTAAGTGTTTTCTAAATTATTAATAAGCAAGTATAATGAATCCCCGGGAAATTAAAAATAAGCTCGAATTTGATAAAGTAATTTCGAATATACGGAAACATGCTTACTCCGAACTTAGCAGTGACCTTTTCTCGGGAATTCCGTTCTATACGGAAAAATACGACCTTGAAAGAGAATTAAAAAAAGTTCTGCAGGTAAAAGAATTAATTGAAATAAATTCTTTTCCGGAACTTTCCGGATTGAAAGATATCAGGGAATTGATTGACAGGTCAAAAATAAAGAACAGTGTAATTCTTCCAGATAAATTTTTATGGATACTGAATTTTCTTAAAATATCCAGAACCGTTAAGCAGGTAATCAATTCCGTAAACAAAAATAATTACGATACCTATTACCTTATTGCGGAGTTATCAAACAGGCTTTTTTACGATAAAATACTGGAGCGGCACATAGAATTTGCCATCGATGAAGACGGTAATGTAAAAGATACAGCTTCTCAAAACCTGCGCCGGATAAAGAGTGAAATAAAATCTAAAAGCGACAGGCTGAGAAAAACTCTATATAAAATATTAAAAGATGTTTCCGAGCAGGAACTCTCCAGAGATGAGATTATTACGCTAAGAGACGGCAGGTCTGTTATACCTGTTAAAGTTGAGAATAAACGGCAGGTGCCGGGAATTATTCACAGTTCCTCCGCTTCCGGCTCTACAGTTTTTATTGAACCGCAGGAAACTACCGAAATTAACAATGAAATTACAGAACTGAAATATGAAGAAAGAAGAGAGATTGAACGAATATTATCCGAACTTACATCTGAAGTTTCGGTTTATTATGAAGACTTCAAGCTGAATTGCGAAATCCTGGCTGAACTCGATTTCATCTACTCGAAAGCAAAATATGCAATCGATATTTCCGGAAACATACCCGAAATTAGTGAAAAAATCACAGTATTAAGAAAGGCATATCACCCTGTATTAATTCAGTCACACAATATCAAAAATATTGTGCCTCTTGATGTGGAAATAGGCGGAGAGTTTAACACACTTGTTATTACAGGTCCCAATGCAGGAGGAAAGACGGTTGCGCTTAAAACTATAGGTCTTCTGCAATTGCTGTTTCAGTCAGCAATTTTAATTCCTGCAGACAGCTCCTCAAAATTCAGGATATTCAAAAAAATATTTATTAATATAGGTGATGAGCAATCCATTGAAAATGATTTAAGTTCATTCAGTTCTCATCTGAAATATATTAAGGATATTATCAGCAATTGCGACTCCGATTCTCTTGTTCTGATTGATGAAATCTGCAATGGAACGGACCCGAAACTGGGAGGAGCCTTATCAGCTTCTATATTAAAATTTCTTTCGGAAAAAGACTGCATTTCCATCGTTACAACTCACATAGGTGATTTAAAAAGTTTTGCTTTTAATACTGATAAGATTGAAAATGCTTCTCTAGAATTCGACATAGAGACTCTTTCATCGAATTATAAATTCGTTGTGGGCATACCGGGTCAGAGTTTTACGTTTGAAATTGCGAAAAAATTCGATTTTCCCGATTACACCATTGACTTTGCAAAAACTCTGCTGGATGAAGATGAAAGCAATCTCGAAGACTTAATCAAAGAACTCAATTTTAACAAGCAAAAATATCACGAATTAAAAAAGGATTTTGATATACAAAATACCCATTTGTCGGAATTGGTTAAGCAGTATGAAACTAAAATTACGGAAATAAGAAAAACAGAAAAAGAAATTATTAATACCGCAAAAAATGAAGGGGAAAGAATAATTCAGGAAAGCAAAAGAAAGATTGACCAGGCAATAAAGGAAGTTAGGGAGAATAAGGATTTCAAACCAAAGGAAATAAAAGCGGAAATCGAAACGTATGTTAAGAAGAATCTGCAAACAGAAAATATTGAAGAAGTAAAAAACAATGAAACGTTTTCGGTGGGAGATTATGTTAAGATAAAAGACTCTAATTCAAAGGGAATCCTTGTGGATATGAATAAAGAGAATGTTTCTGTTGNNATATTTAAAGCTAAAATTAAGGACTTAAAAAAAGCAGGTAATATAAATAATAATTTCACTAATTTTGAGGAAAGCTCTTCAAAATTTGTTGAAATACCTTATGAAATTACGCTTGATTTAAGAGGGATGTATTCGATAGAAATATTTGATAAGATAGAAAAGTTTTTACTTGATGCAAATCTGAATTCCATTTCAACTGTTACTATTGTACACGGAAAAGGAACAGGACGTCTGAGAAAAGAAGTAAACTCAATTTTATCGAAAAGTAAAATGGTAAAATCTTTCAGGTTGGGTAACTGGAATGAAGGAGACTCGGGAACAACTATTGTAGAACTTAAATAATCCATTATGGGAAAAATACTTATTGTAGACGATGAACAGAATATACTTGATATACTTTCACTCGTGCTTACTTCGGAAAAACACGAAGTAGATATATCACTCGAAGGATATTCCGCAATAGAAAATGTAAAGAGGAAAAAATACGACCTTGTTTTGCTTGATATCAAAATGCCTAAAATGGACGGGCTCGAAGTTCTGGAGAGGATTATGGAAATAGATAAGAGTCTTATTGTTATTATGATATCAGGGCATGGTAATTTTGAAACTGCCGTGGAAGCTACTAAAAGGGGAGCATATAATTACATTCAGAAACCACCGGACCTCGATGAACTTAAAATTGCCATTCGAAATGCAATCGAATATAAAAAATCTAAGGATGAAATCGAAAATCTACGTAATGAACTTATAGAAGCAAACAACATTCTGGGAAACAGCGATGCTATTAAAGAAGTAAAAGACAGAATTATAAAATATTCAAACCTTGATTTGAATGTATTGATTTACGGCGAAAGCGGTACGGGCAAAATGCTTGTTGCCAAACAGCTTCATCTTAATTCAAAACGTTCTGAAAAACCGTTTGTTATTGTAAATTGTGCAAATTTAAGCGATGTAAAAGCTGAAAGCGAACTCTTCGGACTATTTGAAAACGGAGCACTGATAAATAGCGGTAAGCTTTCCGATGCAAAAAGCGGATATTTTCTTTTCGATGAAATAAGCAGCCTGTCGCTCGATGTTCAGTCTAAAATACTTAAAGTTATAGAAGAAAATAAATTTACCCGTACAGGGCAAAATGAAGAAAACATTTTAGACACCAGGTTTATTTTCACTACAAATAAAAACCTCGAAGTGGAAATAAGCGAAGGAAGATTCCGTGAAGACCTATACCACAGGATTAAGGTTCTTCAGATTATTATACCTGCACTGCGCGACAGGAGTGAGGATATCGATGAGCTTGTTAAGACTTTTACGGAACAGATTTGCAAAGCGTTTAACATAAATAATAAAGAGTTTTCCGATGAGGCCATAAGACATTTGAAATCATTCAGGTGGCCAGGTAATGTGAGAGAACTTAAAAATACAATTGAAAGACTGATATTCGATATTGATAAGGATATTATAGAAGAAGACGACATAGAAATTCCGGGTACAAAGCATTCAAAGCTCCTGAATGAATTGCTGAATAAAAATCTGACTCTAAATGATTTCCAGAATGAATCTGAAAAAGTTTTTATAGAAAAAATGCTGAGGGATTATAAATATAATATTGTGCATACTGCCGAAGCATTGAAAATACAGAGAAGCCATTTGTATAAGCTGTTGAGTAAATATAATATACCCACTCCAAGTAAAATCAAGTAAAAAGCTTTAAATCGAGAAGCAAAGATTTTTCAACATAATCAATAATTAAATCGAAGTCTTTGTCCGAGTGGACAAAATCGAGCGTGTCTGTTTCTATTATTAATTTTTTCCCTAGGTCGTATCTTTCTATCCATCCTTCATAACTTTCGTTAAGCAGTTTCAGGTAATCAATATCGATATCTTTTTCAAAGTCCCTTCCGCGTAATTTAATCTGATTAACAAGAGTTTTAATATCTGCCTTTAGATAAACGAGAACATCGGGTGGTTTTAAATAAGATGTCATTTCCTTGAAAAGGTTTGTATATGTTTCGTGGTCGCGGTCGGACATTTTTCCCATTTTATGGAGGTTTCTTGCAAAGATTTCCACATCTTCGTAAATACTTCTGTCCTGTATTACGGAATTCGGTTTATCGTTTATATCTTTATGAATGTTAAACCTGTGTGCAAGAAAATAAATCTGCAGGTTGAACGACCAGCGGTTCATATCTGCATAGAAATCCGTCAGATAAGGATTATCGTTAACAGATTCGTAATAAGGAAGCCAGTTAAACCTTTTTGCAAGCAGGCGCGTAAGAGAGGATTTTCCCGAGCCAATATTTCCGGCAATCGATATAAATATTTTTTTATTTTCCATAAATAAAAAAACCGCCCCCGAAAAAGGCGGTTCAGATATAAAATTTAGAAAAAATATCCGTTATTAGGATTTGTTATCAGCATTATCAGCGCTTAATTCAGGTGTATTTTCGATAACGACTTCACTGATTAATCTGGAGATTTGCTTTTTCTTTTTTTCTTTAATTTTTGTTGCCGCTTTACCGGTTAATTTTCTCAGGTAATATAATTTGGCTCGTCTTACACTGCCTTCTTTTAAAATTTCGACTTTTGCAATTTTTGGTGAATTCATGGGAAATATCCTCTCAACACCAACGCCGTTTGAAATTTTTCTTACCCGGAATGTTTTGCTGATTCCTCTGCCTCTTATGCCCATTACGATTCCCTTGAACTGCTGAATACGTTCTTTGTCGCCTTCGACAACTTTCACTGAGACGGAGATTGTGTCCCCGGGATGAAAAGCCGGAATATCGTTTCTAATCTGAGCAGCGGTTACTAATTTTATTTTATCCATTTTGTTAATGACTCCTTCTTACCTGTTCTGTTTATGTTATTTATTTGTTTTTAATTCTTTTAAATTTTTCTTCGGCTTTCTGAATCCTCCACCTGCTTATTTCCGCATGGTTGCCCGATAATAAAACATCGGGTACTTTCAACCCTTCATATTCTTCGGGTCTTGTGTACTGAGGATAATCGAAGCCGGATTCTGTCTGAAAACTGTCCGTGATAGCCGATTCACCGTCTCCCAGCACCCCGGGTATTAACCTGGAAACCGAATCGATGAATACTATCGATGCAATTTCTCCGCCGGATATTACATAATCTCCAATCGATATCTCACTCGTGACAAATTTCGTTATTACTCTCTCATCTATTCCCTTATAATGACCGCAAATCAATATAAAATTTTCTTTGAGGGATAACCTGTTTGCATAATCCTGCTTAAAACTTATTCCCTGCGGTGTGAAATAAATTATTTCATCATAATTTCTTTCACTGAGCAGTTTGTTTATGCACCTGAAAAACGGCTCCGGTTTAAGCACCATGCCGGCCCCTCCTCCGTAAGGAGAATCATCAACCTGCCTGTAACTGCCGACTGCATAATCGTGCAGGTTGTGAGTAATAACTTCTATGTACTTTTTTTCAACGGCTCTTTTAATCAGGCCGTTTGTTAAAGAACTATCTAAAATTTTAGGATTCGTACTGATTATATCAAATCTCATAGAACTTAATTTAACATTCCGTCTATAACTTCGATCTCTATTATCTTTTTTTCTGCATCTATATTTTTTACAAAACTATCCACAAACGGAATCAGAATCTCTTTCTTATTTTCAGTTAATCTTATCTTGAATAAATCCTGACCGCCGTAATTCTCGATTGAAACAAGTGTTCCGATTTTTTTTTCTTCGCTAATAATATCCGAGCCTATAATATCGTATAAATAATATTTTCCTTTATCAAGTTTAATCCTCTCAGATTCTTTAAGAACTATTAAACATCCCATCAGTTTACCCGTTAATGTTATATCTTCGTAGTTTTCGAATAAAATCTTTAAAATATCCCTGTCAAATTTAACGTCCTTAATAAAAAATTCTTCAGAATTTGAAAACCTGTTCAGTATTACGGATTTCTCTTTTTCACTGAAAATTTTTACCTGTTTTAGTTCATTAAATCGTTCGGGAAAATCAGTAAGACTAATGACCTTAACGTATCCCTTTAAACCTATAGGCTTTGTAATTTTCCCGATTGAAATAAATTCTTCTTTTTGCAATAATGGTAATTAGTTTTCTCTACTGGGAGTATTTTTGTCAGGAATTTCAAGTAAAGCTTTTTTACCATTCTTCGCTGCTACCGCAGTAAGCAAAGTGCGCATGGCTTTGGCAGTTTTTCCGGATTTACCTATTACTTTTCCGGTTTCCAAATCCTCAACGAATAATCTGAATTTGATTTTTCCGTTTTGCTCGCTTTCCTCTACTACAACAGCATCCGGTTTATCAACGAGATTTTTAGCAATAAACTCAATAAACTCCTTCATAGTTTTTCTCCTTTGAGTTTAGTTAATAATACAATATTAAGATTTCTTGCTAGAAATACTATAGATATTTATTACGCTTCCTTTTTTTCCTTGCTTTCTTCCTTACTCTTTTTCTTGCTCAAAGTGCGTCTTGTCTTACGCTCTTTTTCTCTTTTCAGCTTGTCTTCCTTAAGTCCTTCAAATTTCTGCATCTCTTCGGTTATTTTGGTCTCGTCAAAACCTCTTTTTTTCAAATTCATTTTAAAAGAAAGTCCGGAACGTTTTAATAAACTTTTCACTGTATCCGTAGGCTGAGCACCGTTTTTTATCCATTTAACCACTTTATCCTCTTTCAAATTAATAACCATGGGTTCTTTATTCGGGTCATAAAATCCTACTTCTTCGATGAATCTGCCGTCACGGGGAGAACGTGAATCAGCTGCTATTATTCTGTAAATCGGCTGTTTCTTTTTTCCCATTCTTTTAAGTCTCAGCTTTACCAATTTTTTGTATTACTCCTTTCGAATTGTAATTTATTATTTAATTTAATTTATGAATTTTTTTGATTTATTAATAGATATATTTTGTTACTCGAAATATAACTATATTAATATTAAAATATTATAACTATTTTAATTCGCTTTAAACTGATTCATTATTCCCGGCGATAAATTGAGGTTTTTCATCAAATGCCTCATCTTGCCTTTTGAGAATCCTCTCATCATTTTCCTCATCTCGTCAAACTGCTTTATCAGCCTGTTCACTTCCTGAACCGATGTCCCGCTTCCGTCCGCAATCCTTCTGCGCCTTGTACCGTTTAATATATCCGGATTAGCTCTTTCCTTATTGGTCATCGATAATATAATCGCCTCAAGCCTTACGAATATCTTTTCGTCGATTTCTTTTCCTTTTAAAGCATTGCTTGCTCCCGGTAACATCGAAACAAGACTGGATATAGAACCCATTTTCTTTACCTGCTTTATCTGCGAGAGAAAATCATCAAAATCAAATTTGTTTTTTCTTAATTTCTCTTCCAGCTTGGCAGTTTCGGTCATATCGAATTCTGTCTGGGCTTTTTCCACGAAACTAACTATATCACCCATTCCAAGAATCCTCGATGCCATTCTCTCGGGATAAAACTGCTCGATTGCTTCAAGCTTTTCACCAACGCTCACAAACTTTATAGGTTCGTTCACTATTGATTTAATGGAAATCGCCGCACCGCCTTTTGTATCACCGTCTAATTTTGTAAGAACAATTCCCGTGAAATTCAGCTTATCATAAAATGCCTTTGCGGTATTTACTGCATCCTGACCGGTCATGGAATCGACTATAAACAGAATTTCAGCAGGGGATACAGCTTTTTTTATGGATGAAACTTCATTCATCATAAGCTCGTCGATTGCAAGTCTACCTGCTGTATCGATTATGAGCGTGTCCCTTGCATTTTTCCTTGCATAATCAACTGCTCCGTGAGAAATCTTAACAGCATCTTTCTCCCCGTCAATCGTGAAAACAGGAATGTCAATCTGCTTTCCCAGGACTTTCAACTGCTCTATTGCAGCAGGCCTGTATATATCACAGGCAGCAAGTACAGGGTTTCTTCCTTTTGTTTTAAGATGTTTTGCAAGTTTAGCGGCAAAAGTTGTTTTACCTGAACCCTGCAAACCCACAAGCAATATAACCGAAGGGATATCATCCGAAAATACAAGGTCGGATTTTTCCGAACCCATTAAATTTATAAGCTCGTCACTTATAATCTTAACAATAAGCTGTCCGGGTGTTATGCTTGTTAAAACATTCTCACCCAAAGATTTCTCTTTAACGTTTTTAATAAAATTATTTACAACTTTATAATTTACGTCGGCATCAAAAAGCACACGACGAACTTCACGAAGGGATTCGTCCACGTTTTTTTCTGTGATTTTACCCTGTCCGCGTATCTTTTTTAGTACACTTTCAAACTTATTTGTTAAATCCTCGAACATTATACTGCTATTTTACTAAAACCTTTAAAATACTAATAATTAGGGTTCTTTTCAAGGAATTAATTTGAACTTAAGCCCTAAAATAATTATTTTTACAAGTATTAATAAGATAATATAGTAGTTTACAGTAGTAGTATTTGTCATAAAAATTATACTTTTTGCAAAAGGAAAAATTCAAATATATTTGCGGAATTGACGAAGCCGGCAGGGGTCCTTTAGCAGGCCCTGTTGTTGTTGCCTGTGTCATTTTTAACGGTGAAACAACAATAGAAGGTGTTAAGGATTCAAAAAAACTATCTGAAAAAAAGCGTGAATTACTTTTTGATAAGATAATTAACTCCTGCCTGGAATATAAAATTGAACTTATCGATAATAAAACAATCGATGAAATTAATATACTAAATGCCACAATGCTCGGAATGGAAAAGTGCCTTGAGGGTTTGCAAAACCGTAACTTTAAACTGCTCATAGACGGAAATTATTTTAAGCTGAGAAACGAGATTCACAAAAATTATGATTATGAAACTATTATAGGCGGGGATGATAAAATTTTCGAAATATCCTGCGCATCCATTCTTGCTAAAGTCACACGTGACAGGCTGATGAAAGATTATGATAAAATATATCCGGAGTATTTATTTGCGAAACATAAAGGATATGGAACTAAAGAACATATGGATAGAATCAGACAATATGGTCTTTGCGACATACACCGTTTAACTTTTTGCAGAAAATTTTTACAGATTTCAATATGAAACTGTTTACTAAGAAAGACCTGGGGGATTACGGGGAAAAGCTCGCTAAAAACTATCTCTGCGATAAAAACCTGAAATTCATAGAAAAGAATTTCAGGTTTTATAAAAATGAAATTGATTTGATATTCTGTGATAAAAAAAACGAAATTATTATATTTGTAGAGGTGAAAACAAGGACCAGCAAGGCATTCGGAGAGCCGGAGGAAGCGATAAACAGCCATAAACGATTGTATGTCAGGAGAGGTGCAAGAGGGTTCTTGATGAAAAATCCGAAATACAAAGACTATAATATAAGGTTTGATTCAGTTTCAGTATTTATGGGTAATGATAAACCTGAAATCAATCATATCGAAAATGCTTTCTAAAAATACCTCGCGCAAATTTCATCTGCCATTAAATATCCTTTTTCAGTTAAACTGTATAATTCATTATTGAAATATCCCAGATTTTCCGATGTAATCTTTTCCAGTTGAACCGGGTAATCCTGTGCAAAATCTTTTCTGAATAATTTATTATATTTTTTTAAATTCACACCCTTGCTTCTCAATCCCAGCATTATAAATTCTGTTTTCATTTCTTCTTCTGTTAGTATGTGTTCATTCTCGGCAGGTAATTCGTTTTTCTGAATGCTTATATTATATTTAATAATATTTCTTACATTATTCCATCTCTTTCCATTGTAAAATGAATGTGCTGATGGTCCGAATCCAATGTAATTTTCATATTCCCAGTATTTGAGGTTATGCCGGGATTCAAATCCCTTCTTAGCGTAATTGGAAACCTCATAATGCTCATAGCCGTTTTTTTCAAGTTTATCCGAAAACATCAAATACAAATCCGATTCAAGGTTGTCATCATTCATAACAATTTTCTTTTTATCCATCATATTGTAAATCGGAGTCTCTTTTTCATAAATTAAAGTATATGCTGATATATGAGGAATCTCAAGCTGTAAAGTTTTGTCTAATGTATTTTCCAAACACGATATTTTTTGATTCGGAAGCGAATAAATCAAATCTATACTAATATTCTCAAATACTTTTTTTGCATTTTCGATTACTTCATATGCCTGCGAAGATGTATGCTCTCTCGTCAGGAACTTCAGTTCATCATCATTGAATGACTGAACTCCAAAGCTGATGCGGTTTATCCCTGTTTCCTTCAGCAATTTAAATTTACCAGAATCAACAAAATCATCCGGGTTCGATTCAATTGTAATTTCACTTTCCGGTTCGATATTATAATACTTCTTAACTGTTTTAATAATGCTGTTAAGCTGCTCGGGAGTCAAAAGGGAAGGAGTGCCTCCTCCGATAAAGATTGTGTCGAATCTATCCTGCTTGTAAAATTCAGACTGGAGTATTATTTCCGTTTCAAGATTTTTTATATACCTCTCGACAATTTTAAGATTCGTTATTAAATAAAAATCGCAATAATTGCATTTTTTCCCGCAAAATGGTATATGTATGTATATGCCCGAATGCCCCAAATTAATAGTATTAATAATTACTTTTTATTAAACGTATTTTTTGTTAATTTATAATTAATAATATAAAATAAAAACCATGAAAAGAATATCATTCTTTATTTCAGTTTTTATAATTTTTTTTATTTACCCTTCACTTTCAATCTCTAACCCTAATGACAGTCTCAGCACTCTTATTAATACTGTCATTAAAAATGTGAATAGCAGGGCAACGCCGATTGATAAGGTTCATTCTGAAGCTGATATAAACATTAAAACTTCCACAATGGACCAGAACGGGTTTATCGAGATAAAGTTACAGAGNNTAACCTCGATGATAAATTAATCGAGGGACCTACTACAGATAAAAACATAGGCTATATTGTTCGCGTGGAATGCAGTTTTGATGATATGATGGGAGCGCTTTCGGGAGCGCCGATGATAAATATTACAGGGAAAGATTCAATTTCCTGGAAAGAAGATAATAACTACTTCATGTTAACTGTTAAATCCGGAAAAATAAAAAAATACTGGATTAAGAAAACGGATTATGCTGTCGAAAAATATGCTTACCTTTCGAGGAAAACACAGAACGCATACCTTATGTTCGAATTTAATAATTATACTACAACCGGCGGCGGCTATTACGCAAAGCAAATCAAAATTACAAAGGGTTCTACCATATTGACATATAATTTCAAATCTGTATCGCTTGGAAATGAAAACCTCAGTTTCAAAGTCGATTTCGGCAGCGGAGTGAAGAGAATAAAGTGGTAAAATTATTAATAAGTATTTATAAATACATTTTATGAAAATAGATAATATATTAGAAGACTTAAAAGCAATAACCCAAGAAATATTAGATAATCAGTTAAAGACACATAAAAATGAGTGTCCGAATAATATTACGGATTTAGTATTCTTAGAATAGAAAATAATTATCTACAAGATTATAAGTCTGCAAGAAAAAAGAAAAGTGAATTTGCAGTAAATACTGTTATAGGTAAATTTATAAAACAGTATTGGAATCTTCAAAATTGTGGTAAATATGGAAATCCGCAAAGTAAATTAATAAGTTCATATACTAAGCATAAAAATTAATATTTTCAATAATCAAAAAGATAAATCGTTAAAATGAATGATATTGAAAAAACATTGAATCTTATGGTTCAAAAAGAAAATAATAGCAATGAAGGAATATCTTATTTCGTTCTAGGTTTTATTTTTATAATTGCAGCATTTATCATTTTCATAATATCATTAACTAATAAAACAGATTATATATTCATATTAATACCCATTTCCGTTTCATCTTTTTTACAAGGATTTGCTTTTTTAGCATTAGGAAAAATAATATCAAATTTAAATGATATAAAATCCAATACACAGCGATACAATATATTTGAAATTTATAAAAATAGAGAAACAATCCTAGAATATGGGAATTATTTATTTAATAAAAAAATGTTTGATGAAGCTGATAAAATTTTAACTTATTATATTAATTATTTTCCTGAAGAAGCAAAAGGATATGTTTTAAGGGGATATACGCGCTGTAATATAAAAACTTATCATTATGCGGTTGGATTCGGTGATAGTGATATAGGAGGGAAAGAATTAGCTAAAAAAGATTGGGAAAAAGCTAAATCTTTAGGATATGAAAAAGCACAGGAATTAATTGATAAATATATTGTATTTGAAGAAAAAAACAAAAAAATAAATTAATTAATATTCAACATTAATTTAAGTTAGTTATACCTATCCAAAAGAACTGTATTTAAACCTTTTAAACCCCGAAAAATCCCTAAAAATAGCATTGTTAAGGCGTTTTATTCTTCGTAATTTTGTACTTGTATTAATAAAAATATAAAAAATACGAAGGAGTAAGTTATGTCAAAGTACAAAATCGCATGGCTCCCCGGTGACGGAGTGGGCATCGAAGTGTTAGAAGCCGCAAAGATAGTCCTCGATAAAATCAAACTCGATGCAGAATACATTCACGGTGATATCGGATGGGAATTCTGGTGC
>PMIW01000049.1 GCA_003158365.1 Ignavibacteriota bacterium
AATAAATCAAAATGTTTTAAGGATTTATTTGTATGGCAGAAGATGCACCAAATTGTTTTAGAAATTTATAAAATAACAAAAGACTTTCCCAAGACTGAAATTTTTGGAATCACTAATCAAATCAGACGTTCTTCAGTTTCTGTAGCCGCAAATATAGTTGAAGGGTATTCAAAGAAAAGTAAAATTGATAAAAACAGATTTTTTAATATTGCACAAGGTTCTCTGGAAGAGACTCATTATTTTTTAATTTTAATTCAAGATTTAAATTATGCAAATACAAATGATTTAATAATTAAAATTGATGAAGTTGGGAAAATGCTTAAAGGATATATCAATGCGATTAATAATTCCAGATAAAAAATTGCTTTTTCCAAGCTCTAAACTTCTAACTCCTAACTCCTAACTTCTAAAAAAAAATCCCCGATTAAAAAATAATCGAGGACGTAAAAAAGTTATAAAAATAAATTATTAATAAATATTATTTTACAAGCATCATTTTCTTTGTTTCGGTAAAGTTGCCCGCAGTAAGTTTATAAAGATAAACTCCGCTTGAAAGTTTAGAACCGTCGAATTCTGCATTATATGTTCCTGCCTTCATAAACCCGTTCGATAAAGTCGTAACAACATTTCCGAGGATGTCGTAAACTTCTAACTTAACAATTCCATCCTTTTCAATCGAAAAATGAATATTGGAAGTAGGATTAAACGGATTCGGATAATTTTGAGAAAGACTATACTGCAATGGAACCTCAGTCGGATTTTCCACGCCTGTCGGGAATGAACTTACAGATTCTTTTTTTGTTTGTAAAACAGGGCTGCTGCCAGATATATTCGGTCCTGTCATATAAACAAATACAGCTGCATCACAATTACTATAAACCCAAGAAGTACTTAAAACAGTTGACCATGTTTTGGTTTTTGTTGTTCCCTGTGCCCAGTGTCCTGTATTCAAAGCTTCTCCCGTTGCTCCATTCACCATATTCCTGACAATCCATTTATGAACCCATGTTGAACTTCCCAGACAAGCACCTCCTTGCTGCGGATAAACTATATTATTTTCATAAACTACAAAATTAATATTGCAATTTGTATCTATATCCCTATTTGCAGTTGCTATTACTGTATAATCAATCGTCCTTGTCGCCGGATTATAATGCCTGTTTGTAGTATATGAAATAGGAGCAGGAGAATAATTATTTGATTGAATAGATGCCTGTCCAAACCAACCAGTATAAGTAAGAACTCCCGTTCTTCTTCCAATAGCAGCTTCAGGATAACCGTTATAACCCATTAAATTGATTATTTCACTACCATTAAAAACCTGAAAAGGATCTCCTCCACCACCACCGTGATAAGCAAGAATAAGGGCGTCAGGGTGATATACCAATATTGAATCTGCCGCAGCGTCTCCGCAAGGACACCACTGACACCAAGTTCCTGTACAAAACTCAACAAGCACATTATTTTGCTGAGTATAACCAATCTCAGCAACAAAAAGAATAATAAAAATTGTTAAAAGCTTTTTCATTTTTTTATTTTTAATTTATAATTTTTTTAAATTTATATAATTTCAATTTAATTATAAAGACTTAAATATTCAAGAAGAATTATTGTTTTTAAATTAAACTTCATATTATCAGTATAATGCAAAGCCTGTTATTAATAAAAATAACAGACTTTGAGATATTATGTAAAGAACAATTGCTTAGTTAACATTCCCGATAAACCGGGATTTCAGGAAAAATAACTTCCGTTATTTTACAATCAACATTTTATTTGTAGCGCTATATTTATCCGAAACAAGACGATAGAAATAAACTCCGCTTGCAAATTTAGAGCCGTCGAATTGTGTTATATAATTTCCTGCATTCTGCATTCCGTCGAACAGAGTTTCAATAAGCTGACCTTTAATATCATAAACTTTCAGTGTAACTTTTGAAGTCTTTGGAATCGAATAAGAAATAACTGTTGCAGGGTTAAACGGATTCGGATAATTCTGATTCAATCCATATGCAGTCGGGACTTCATTTCCGAACTGATGAATTGCAGTGATAACATTGCTCATTGCAATAGAAAATCTTCCCCACTGGCTTGCATCCGCAGGAATGAAATCATTTGATGTTGCGGGGGCAGTAGCAAGTGTTGCACCGGACCTATCAAATATTGTATATGCAAACGATGTACCGCCGTTTGTGGAGACCTGTACCTGCATTCTTTCCGTGTAACCCGAATAAACTGCGTGCGCCCAGTTAAATTTTAATGAATCTGTCAAATCAATACTGTTATAAACTTTTGATTTCAGATAATCCATCTGTCCGGATGTACCGTAACTGTAGCAATTTACTCTTGCAGACTTTGTACCGCCAAATAACGGACCGTTTGCTCCGTTAAATTGTTCCCAGGTTACTCCACCATCCGGATTGACAATTGTCCAACCTGACGGGGGGAAGGTACTTTCAAAAATTTCATAATTAAAACCGGATTCAATATTATCGACTTGTGTACCATTTGTTAATACACGGCTATTAAGGTTTTCAACATTAGGTCTGCGCATCGGTCTCAAATTTGACTTTTCCGCATCGGTCTTTTTAGTTGCAACATCGAGTGACCATCTTCTGCCTTTATCACAATTTAATACTTCTTTATTCATATCGTTTTGTACAAAAGCAACCGTATATACCAGCGAATCAATCCATCCCGATTCTCTTAAATACTTGAATGTATAATTATAGTTTCCGACTGCCGTTGGTATTGCCATACCGTTTGTATCGGGGAACATTCTGCGGAAAATATCTTTGAATGAGGTTTCTCCGTTTGAACCACCCGAGTAACTTCTGATTCTTTCAACTGCATTTACACGAAGCCTGTAATTACCGGCTGCTAAAGGAGAAACAACATTTAAATTGATATCACACTTTATTGTATCGCCGGCAATTCTTGTATCGGTTACATGAAGTCCAATTGGTGTTCCTTTAGCCAATCTGGTATAATATGGAGTTCCAAATTGTGTTTCAGGAGGACTATAAGGGAAAATGTGTAAATATGTACCGTCCATATTGCCATCCGGAACACCGCCTACACCATAATACCTTACCCTATTGCTGCATTGGACAGAATTTGCCAAATACATCGGGTCATTATTTGAACCCGGCCACCAAACGTGATACCTGATTACGCACAATGTATCCCAATGCTGCGATTGAAACTGGTCTAAATACGGTGTATTTGATGCACAAGGACCGCAATTCCATTGAGTATAAGCTTCAACTAAAACATTTCTTTTTAAACCGGCAAAGTACACTGAATATTGACGTAAAGTATCATTAGATTTATTCAGGTCTGAAGCCCAGGTTGAATAAACAACTATATTTAAAGGTGAATTCGGGGAAATAGTCAAGCTATCAAAAATGACATTTACACCGGAACCGCTTGAAAGACTTGATACAGGTTTAGTGCTTGTATAAGAACCGGCGGTCATAACAACATTGAATCCGGAAGCAGTAGTGGTACCAACATTTGAAACAGTAACACTAGGTGCTACTTTAAATGAAGCGCTTCCAATTGTATAATTTGTGTCTTTTGGAATGTTGTTTATAGACGATATAGCAACATCACTAGTATACTGTGTACCGAGTATGAAGTTATCAACATATATGTTATTACCATAGCCATTTGTAGTAATAAACTGGACTGCAATATTATTTAAAACCTGCGGTCCGGGGTCCTGAGGTGACATAAACGCAAATGTCAAAACGCACAGGGGAAGTAAAAGCGAAAAAAGAAGGATTTTTTTCATACGTTTTTATTTTTTTTAAATTTTGAAAAGTTTTTTAAAGTTTTATTTAAAATTTATTTTATTTCCTGAGATTTTTCCCAAACGCTGTCAAATAAAGATTTGCACGCAAGTGCAAGCCCGTGATGCTGTATATACAACAATGTAATTCCGTTGCCTTCTGGAGAATTTTGCTGCAAAGGCAAAATAACTTTCTTCTCATCGAATACCATCATTTTAATCGGCAATTTTCCTGTAATTCTTGACTGCTGTCCGAATTTCGACTGGGTTTTAATATAATTCATTAACCAATCCTGCTCTTTCAATTCTTCTTTTTCAAATATATCCCTGCAAAGTACACCTCTTTTCAGGAGTTTTGTTTCTTCTCTTATCTGTTCGGTCAATCTGCCCGGTGTATCACAAACATAAGGACCTTTATTAAATGTCAGAAAATTATTTTTTGTTTCTTTCACACAGGAAATATATTTTTTTTGTATCTGGTCTTTATCTTTCATAATTTCGATGAAGTCAAGCGGACTTACTACATCCTTGCTTTTATCGAAAACCGGATTTAATACTTTTATTAATTCCTCTTTAAGCTTTTTTCTCTTGTCGCATTCGCTCTGGCATTCATCCCTGTATTTATCAAAGACTCTTTGAAAAGCCAGCTTTGGCTCAACGGCTTCATAGTATTTTAATTTCCCTACTATTCGTTCCGTGCATATACCTCTTGCGACCATTTTCTGCAGTATCTCGTAAATCTTGGTCCTTGTAATATCAACGGAATTCTGAAGCTCCGAAGTAGTAAAACTCTTTTTTGTCAACAGAATCATATAAACCTTGGTTTCCCTTTCGGTTAAACCAAAATCTATAAATTTCTGAAACTGATCCTTATATTCCTTAGTCATTTCCTCCGTATGATAAGTTTTAATACCCCCGCTAAGGGGATACAGTAGATAATATTATATAATTAATTTTTAATGTCAAGTCAGTATATTGTTATCCTTACCCCCGTCAGGGGGGTAATTGTTAAAATAAAAATTTATCTTAAATATTGAAAGTATATGGACTTATATTAAAAGAATATTAATTGCTGAATTTTTTAATGAAAAACGAGGTTTAGACATCAGAAATGAACTATTAGTCCTCATTTATTTAATTTCAGTATTAATGTAATGAGGACTTATTTTTGCAAATGATAAATTTTGAATGTTAAATTCTTAATTAGAAGTTAAAGAAGTTAAGAAGTGAAGAAGTTAGAATATTTCCTAACCACTTATCATCAAAAACTAATTATTAAAAACTAATTACTAATTACAAATTACTTTGCGATTATCATTCTCTTTATATCAGTAAATTCACCGCTGACTAATTTATAGAAATAAATTCCGCTGGATAACCGGTTTTTGGAAAATTGGTTAACGGAAAATGGTATCTCATATAATCCGGGTTTTTGAATTTCATTTACAAGTGTTGCTACTTCCCTTCCAAGTATATCAAATACTTTAAGAGAAACAAATTTGGTATTTGCTATTTGATATTTGATATTTGTTGTCGGATTAAACGGATTCGGATAGTTCTGGAATAATTTATATTCTTTTACGGCCGAATTTCCATTTGATATACCGGATTGCAATGTGACAGTAAATCTGAAATTTCCCGAAGGAGCAGGTAAAGGTTTTGTAACGGTTCTTCCGCTTACAGATGTAGCTGATATATAATAATAAATTTTAGTTCCTTCCGGTTTAGCCGGTATATATGCTTTGAAAGTATCGGCAACCGCTGCCATTATAATTGGTGTAAATCCGGCAGTAGTATCGGTTGTCCAGAAACATTTTGCATTTGAAATTCCGCTTTTCGATTTTATATATGCTTTAACTTCATAAGATAGCAAAAGCGTAGTTGCCGACCTGATTGCCGAATGTGAAATAAAAACGGGCTCATATACACCGACCTCTTTAGTAATGCAATGAATTGCACCAAGAGACGGAATTATAGAAGAACAGTTAATTCCGTAAACTTTATAACCGGGACAGGATTCCCTGTAAATTCTTAATGCGGTTGTATCCTGAGAAAGTCCGTAAATCGGAACGAGAATAGTTTTATTTACAAAAGATGAATTTGTATAAGTAAAATAATCTGCAGTAGGCGGATACTGACCGCTGCTGTTTGGCGGCATCGGAATTCTGACTACTTTATACGGTTTGCCATAGCAGGTCTGATAATTTGCCAGAATATATTGCAGGTTTAATTCTATCTGCGGACCATCTGCAACTCCAACAGGATATTGTCCGACAAGAATTGTTTCTTCATCGAGCAATTTCATATGCATATCAATATGGTGAATCTGGTCATAAGGAAGTGTATTCATCAAAGCATATCTGTTTATACCCATATATTTTTTCAATATTGTATCTATCTGGGCTTCGGTTTTAGCAGGATTTTCATTTAAAATTAATCTTGAAGAAAAACCCGTACCATTCCCGTCACACATAAAATTTCCCCCTGTTGCGGTTAAATCATTGGGAGAATTGGTCATATAATGTATCGGGACATTAATCAGGTTAGCTATTACTCCCGGGATTAAATCATCCTGCGGCCGCGGCCTGTTATAAATCCAGTCGGCAATTCTCAGAGAGTCGGCGATATTTGTATATATACACCACGGACCGTAATCGCGGCACCAGATTGTATTAAAAGAAGCAATTACATAACGGATATTAACCAGCGGCACCCCATAACTTGTAAGGGAGGTTTTTACGCTGTTGGAATCCGAGCAAACAATAAAAACCTTGCATTCCTCCTGCGCGTAATCAACTATCTGTGCAAGTATCTGCGGATAGGATGTCCAGGTAATAATTAACGCCTGCAGCTCCTCCCATTCCGCGTGAGTTCTTGCAGGTGAGGTTGGAGGATTGATATCCTGAGCTCCGAAAGCCGGAGGGATATAAGTTTTATAAACTGATTTCTCTTCCTCGGTCATGTAATTAGGGATTACCTGAGCTGAAGCAAAAGAAGTAATTAAAAACAAAACTGTTAAGAGAGGAAGATTAATTTGTTTCATGATATAAAACTAAAAATTTATAGATTTTTAATTTAAGTGAGCGAATTCTTTATCAAGATAATTTGATATATAGTCCGTGACAGCATCATTAATACTTGTAATATTTTTCGAGTATCCCGCTTTTCTTATTTTCGATATATCAGCCTGTGTAAAATTCTGGTATTTATTTTTAAGCACGTCTGGCATATCAAAATATTCAATATTTTCTACTAACCCTAAAGCCGGGAATATAGGTTTTACGAGGCTGTTGAATGAATTTGCAGTTCCGGTTCCAACATTATAAATTCCGTTTACTGTTTTATTTTCTCCGAAAAATATTGTCATATCCACCGCATCTTTAACATATATAAAATCCCTTTTTTGTTCACCGTCACCCATTCCTTTTGCCGTAGATTTAAATAATCTCGATTTTCCCGTTTCCTTAATTTGTTCAAAACATTTATTAACAACACTTCGCATATCCTTTTTATGATATTCATTTGGTCCATAAACATTGAAATATTTGATACCTGCAACTTTACCGATAAAACCGTTATTCTTAATCCATAAATCGAAGAGATGTTTCGAATAACCGTATCCGTTTAACGGCCTTAGTGTTTCAAGTTTTGATTCATCATCCAGATACCCTTTACTGCCGTCTCCGTAAGTAGCGGCAGAGGAAGCATAAATAAACCTGATATTATTCTCCACAGCATTTCCGCACAAAAACTTACTGTACTCATAATTGTTGTGAAGCAGATAATTGAAGTCCTGCATTGTAGTCGAACTGCAAGCACCGAGATGATAAACCGTTTCGATTTTGTTGTTTTTGAAAAACCCATCGTGCACCATACCGCCGAAATATTCCCTGTCAAATACATCAATAAACTTAAGCGGAATCAGATTCTTATACTTTTCATTTTCTCCGAAATGGTCAACAACAATTATATCTGTTCTTCCAAGCTGGTTTAATCTCCAGATTAAAGCACTACCAATAAAACCCGAACCACCGGTAACTACTATCATAAATGTTAAATGTTAAATTATAAATGTTAAATTAAAAACTTAAAGATATTTCTATCATTGTATTTTCTACTTTACCTGTTAACAAATCATCAATAATTTTCAGATTTTCTTTTTGGGAATACCAGTGAATTCTCTCGTATGCACTTTTAAAATCAAGCCATTCAAAATGCGTATGTTCTTCAGATAAAATAACATCTTCATCTTTTACATTAATTACAAATACGGGAATTAAGTAAATATTATCATTGTGCGGAGTATAAAACTCGTTAATTTTCGGTGCTACATAACATTTCACAGGTTTCAGTCCTGTTTCTTCCGTAACTTCCCTTAACGCCGTGTTATAAGCTTTTTCCTCTTCCTCGATTTTACCCGTAACTATCTGCCAGATTCCCGGATACGGCTGTTTCTCAGGGCTTCTTTTCAGAAGTAAATACTTAATTACATCATCGAATTTTTTGTAAACATAGCACTCAATATATCTTGAAACTATATCAGCCAATTTTTAATATAAAATATTAAATATAAAAACTTATTAACAGAACTTCCTACTATTGTTTCTTTACTAATTATTAATTACTATTTGTTAGTGTGCTTCAAACCAGCTTTTACCTTCGCCTACTTCCACTTCAACAGGTACATTTAACTTAATGGCATTTTTCATATTTCTGATTACGCACTTTTTCACATCTTCAAATTCGCTTTTTTTCACTTCAAAAACAAGTTCATCGTGCACCTGCAAAAGCATTTTTGATTCGTATTTATTTTTCCTGAAGTCCTCAAAAATATTTATCATTGCAATTTTAATCATGTCTGCGGCAGTCCCCTGTATAGGCATATTGATAGCAGCTCTTTCGTCTTCTGCCCTGACAGTCGGATTCTGATTATTAATCTGGGCTAAATATCTTCTTCTGCCCATTAAAGTCTGTACGAATCCGTTTTGTTTTGCAAATTTCTTTGTCTTTTCCATATATTCTCTCACTCTCGGAAATTCAGTGAAATATCTGTCGATGATATCCCTTGCCTCGGAATTCCTTATTTCGAGCCTGCTTGCAAGTCCGAATGCACCGATACCGTAAATGATACCGAAATTTACTTCCTTTGCCTTCCTTCTCATTCCCGCTGTAACATCTTTTTTATTCTCAATAACGAACACCTTCATTGCTGTTTCGGTATGAATATCCCTTCCCTTTTTAAATGCATTTATAAAATTTTCATCTTCGGAAACATGCGCCATAATCCTCAGCTCTATCTGAGAATAGTCAGCAGACATTATTATATAAGAATCATTTCTCGGTACAAATGCTTTCCTTAAGCTTCTGCCGACATCTGACCTTATCGGAATATTCTGCAGATTAGGATTAACGCTTGAAAGTCTTCCCGTTGCAGTCAATATCTGGTTAAAGGAAGTATGTACGCGTTTTGTTTCCGGATTAATTGCAGCAAGCAAACCTTCGATGTAAGTGGATTTTAATTTAGTCAGCATCCTGTAATCAAGTAAAATCTGCGCTATTTCGTGCTGCGACTTC
Source organism: Ignavibacteriota bacterium (assembly GCA_003158365.1). Lineage (GTDB taxonomy): Bacteria > Bacteroidota > Ignavibacteria > Tepidaquicellales > Tepidaquicellaceae > FEN-1279. The sequence continues at coordinate 9,368 of PMIW01000049.1, forward strand.
AAATCCTCGAGCACGTTAACATCAGTAGAAAATCCTGTCTTGGTTTTTTTGGATGGAATTAATTTTAATTTTTTAAAAAGTATATTTGCAAGCTGCTGTGTGGAATTAATGTTAAATTTCTCATCTGCAATTTTATAAATTTTTTCTTCACATTGTTTAACGATTTCAATTATTTCTTTATCGAGAATTTTCAGCATCTTATCGTCAACCCTTATGCCTTCGAGCTCCATTTCTGCAAGAACCTGCACGAGAGGAAATTCTATTTCCGTACAAAGTTTATACAGATTTATTTTCTGAAGTTCGTATTTCAGCTTGTGGAATAACTGCAATGTTATATCGGCATCCTCCGCGGCATATTCGCTGACAACCGATATATCCACATCTGACATCGATTTCTGGTCTTTTCCCTTACCTATCAATTCCTCGATATGAACGGGTGTATAATTTAAATATTTTTCGGACACGGCATCCATATTATGATATTCACCCATTCCCGGAGAAAGAATATAAGATGCAATCATCGAATCAAAGAAAATATTTTCGATTTCAATTCCGTATCTCTTCATTACCATGTAATCGAATTTAATATTATGCCCGACCTTCCTGATTTTGTTATTTTCGAGTATCGGTTTTAAATGTTTTATTGCAAATTCTATATCGACTCCGAATTTTTCCTTTGGTTTGTTTTCACTCTGACTGAACAAGCCCCCGTCTCCTGATTTCTTCTGCTTAAACTCGCCGAATATTGGGACATAGATTGCCTCTTTTTCCTGGTAAGCAAATGACATTCCGACTAATTTATCCGTGAATATATCAAGCCCTGTTGTTTCCGTATCGAAGCAAATCAGTTCTTCTTCGGATAATTTTTTCATCAATCTTACATATTCATCATTGTTCTTTATAGAAAAGTATTTATGCTTTACATCCTTTATAGTAAGTAATTTCACAGCTTTTTCAGGTATATCTACTTTTATATCATCGAGCTTCATACCTTTTATCGTAATCTTCATATCATCGGAAGCTTCTTCCTGTTCAAGCTCAGCAGGGATTAATGCATCACTCTCTTTATCTATATGCTCGGGAATCGGGTCGTGTTTTACAGCAGAAAACTTTTTAATAAAAGATTTAAACTCAAGTTCTTCGAGCAATGCAATTAATTCCTGAAATTTAAATTCTTTTTTATTCAGCTGGTGAAAATTTATTTTCAAAGGAACATCTGTTTTTATTGTAACAAGATGTTTTGCAAGAAAAGCATCCTTTTTATACGTTAAAAGATTTTCCTTTAATTTTACCTTTGTGACTTTTTCTATATTCTTGTATATATTCTCGATTGAGCCGAATTCCTGAATAAGAGCAGTTGCTGTTTTTTCACCCACACCCTTTACACCGGGAATATTGTCCGAGGCATCTCCCATTAATCCTAAAACATCTATTACTTTATCGGGTGTAACACCGAATTTATTCTTCACACCTTCCACTCCGACTATCTCGAAATCGGAATATTTATTTCCAGAGATATTTCTCGAAGGTTTATACATAAATGTCTTATCCGAAATTAGCTGCATGTAGTCTTTATCCGGAGTGACCATATAACTTATTACTTTTTCTTTTTCTGCCTGTTTAACAAGCGTGCCTATTATATCATCCGCTTCATACCCTGCAAATTCTATCATCGGAATGTTCATTGCCCTTACGACTTCCTTTACCTTGTTGATTTGCCACGGCATATCGGTGGGGATTTCGTCGCGCTGAGCTTTATATAATGGATATTCTTTATGCCTGAAAGTAGGAGCTTCGGTATCGCAGCATACTGCAATATGGTCGGGTTTTTCTTCTTCGAGAATTTTAACGATGGAATTTAAAAATCCATATACGGCAGATGTGTTTTTACCCGCCTTGTTGGTTAATGGACGCGATATCAGCGCAAAATATGCGCGATATATTGTCGCCATTGCATCTATTAAAAACAGCTTTTCAGACATAAAATTATTTTGTACTCACTCTTAAAAAAAATAAATTCCTTTAATTATTACAATATAAAAATTTAAATATCATATTTATATTCAATTAGGCCTCATCCCGACCTATAAATATTAACAAAATTTATTCATTTTTGTTTTATTTTTCAGCAATTTAATTATTACAAAAACATCGGACTTTCTTTAGTTATTAAAAAATAATAATTTGAGTTATTGTTATGAAGATAAATCTCAATAAAAAATTATCTGCCAAAAACAGTTTTGTATTTACGGCGTATGCTGTAATAGCTGCATTCGGTACTTATTCCTGCATGATAGGATTCAGAAGACCTTTTACAGTCGGGTTATTCGAAGGACTGAGTGTATTTGGTATAGATTATAAAATTGCACTGGTAATCAGCCATTTGCTTGGATATATACTCGTTAAATTTTTAGGGATTAAATTCATATCAGAAATGCCCCGAAGCAAAAGAGCTTTTATGCTTATATTAATGATACTCATTGCAGAAATTTCTCTTGTTATTTTTGCATATACGCCAATTCCCTACAATCTGATATTTATGTTTACGAACGGAATGCCTCTCGGAATGATTTGGGGACTTGTATTCAGCTACCTGGAAGGAAGAAGATTTACTGAAGTTCTTGGTGCGGGTCTAAGCGCAGCATTTATAATTACATCGGGTTTTGCAAAAACACTAGGAAAAATTGTAATGCTCGACTGGGGATTCAGTGAATTCTCGATGCCGTTTGTAACAGGATCATTATTTATTCTCCCTTACATTTTTTTTGTATGGATGCTGAACCGGATTCCTGACCCGAATAAAGAAGATGAATCACTCAGGACTAAAAGAATCCAAATGTTTGCAAAAGACAGGGTTGCTTTCTTTAGAAAATTTGCATTCGGTTTAATCGTGCTGACGCTGATTTACATGATGTTCAATGCATACAAGGATTTCAGGGATAATTTCGCAGCAGATATCTGGAAAGAGCTCGGCTATGGCAATCAATCGGGTATGTTCACTTCCACTGAAGCTTATGTAACAATAGGCGTGCTCGGTTCGCTTTCTTTGATAATGCTCATAAAAAATAATTTCAAAGCCCTTCTGGTTAATCACCTTGCAGTTCTTGCAGGAGTTCTGATAATAGGGTTAAGCACATTTCTTTTTGAAGGGAAAATTATTTCTCCTTATTTCTGGATACTTCTGACAGGATTCGGAGCGTTTCTGGGATACGTGCCTTTTAATGCAATTCTCTTCGATAGATTAATCGCAACTTTTAAATATGAAAGCAATTCAGGATTCCTGATTTACTTCGCGGATTCATTTGCATACCTGACAAGCATAGGAGTTATGTTATTCAAGAACTTTGGAGTCCCAAAGCAAAGCAGCATGAGTTATTTTATAAACGCAGGATATGTGATAATGTTTACAGGAATAGTATTAATTTCAATTTCTATTTTTTACTATTATAATAAATATAAAAAACTAAATATTACCGAAAATGAACATCAGTGAATTTTCTATTTTAACAGGAGGGATATTATCCTTTGCAATGTTAATTTTTCATATGAAATTTTATGATTTATTCGGCTGGAAAACGGAATTCGAAAAAATGCAATTGAAAAATCGCAATATATTTTATACAATTCATATCGCCCTGATATTATTTTTTGTAATCTTCAGCACTATTTCAATTGTATATTATAAAGAGCTGGCAGTCTGCACCGGACCGGCTTTTGGGATAACTCTGCTATATTCGCTTTTCTGGTTATGGAGGACTATATGGCAGATTTTTTATTTCAAATATCCCGAAGAGATTAAGTCCAAACCGGCTTTGCATTACATTGTAATTCTGATTTTTTCTCTGCTTTTGATTTCGTATGCAATTCCCGTAATTTTGGAAATCGGAACATAAAAAAAAGCCCCGATTTAATCGGGGCTTCAGACATGTTATCGTATTTAATCCTGTCTTTCCTTATTTTCTGTTCACATTTTTTTGCTGAGTATTGACTTCGGGGGTCTTATTTACTTTAGAAGTTTCTGATACTCTCGGACTTTCTTTTACTTTAGGTGTTTCAATTACTCTTGGACTTTCTTTTACTTTAGGTGTTTCGGTAACTCTGGGCGTTTCTTTTACTTTATATGTACTCTCGGTTCTTGTACTACTATAAGTATTATTCGAATTTGAATTAACATTGCTATTCCTGTTTATCTGCTGTGTTTCAGTTGTCTTTTTCGGAGTTTCCTTTACAGTCGTCTTGTTTTCGTAAGTATTACTTTTATTAGTATTTACCGTACTGTTATTCTGTTTGTTAACAGGAGTTGCTGTTACTTTAGTATTTTCCTTTGTCTTTTTTTCAATTGAGTTGTTATTAGTCGTGTTTACCGTATTATTCTGTTTTTTAACCGGAACCGTATTTTCATTAACATTACCCTTGGTCTCTGTGACCTTTTTCTGAGTTTCTTTTTTAGTATTATTCGGTACTGTTAATACATTTGCATTCTTTTTATTCACGCTGTTTTTCTTTGTTTCCTTTTGTAAAGTACTATTTACCACATTAGTATTATTTTGCTTTGTCTTGGTTATCTTTACTGATGAATTATTATTGTTATCTGATTTCTTATTCGTTAAGACCTGATTAATCGAATTTTGTTCATCAGTTTTTTTCTTGTTAATTTCATTGTTCTTTAAATTTACATCCGGACCTTCGTTAAATAATCTCTTGCCATCCTGTTTTAAAGTAACAGATAAAGTCGAATTCTTAATAATATCGTTCTTCTTAGTATTTGGAACTATCGTCGAAGAGTTAACTGTCTTCGTGAAATCCTCTTTCTTTACAATTACCCATCCGCTTTGCGGACCGTGCGGCATTACAGGAGATATGACACCTCTTTTTTGTATATGGACTCTTGGAGAAATCGGATGCCATCCCTCATAGTTTCTGTGGTGACCCCATTCTACCCAGGCCGGTGCCCATCTGCGTCCGGGTGACCACACCCATCCGTATCTGTGCGAATACCACCATCTACCGTAGTGATATGTAGCCCATCCCCATCTGTAATTAGATTTCCAGTACCAGCCGTAACTTGACCAGACCCATCTTCCGTTTGTGTAAGGATTCCATCCTGCACTTACGTATTCTGAATTAGGCACCCAGATTGTACTCGGAAAAATATCTTCATCTACATTTGCCAGTTCAAGTGAAGTATTATTATCCGGGTCGATTTCTTCCTGTGTGACATTTATAAAGCTTCCGTCGTTGGAGAGCGAGCTTTCAAAAGTCTCTATATTATCCACTTCTCCGTCCGAATTCGGGTTATCATTCAGTATTTCTTCATCCCCGTTATTTGAATTGTCACCAACGGTTTCCATATAAGGATAGTTCAAATTATCTTCTGAATTATTATTAATGTACTCTGAGTTTCCATTATTCATACCCTGTGCATTGTAATCTGCGTTATCGTTAAGTATTTGTTCATCACTATTATCGGAATAATTTGAATCGGAGGTAATTAATACCCTTCCTACCGTACCTGTTTCTGCTGCCTTTTTATTTGTGATGTTGCATCCGCTGAATGCAACAAGGAAAATTACAGTAAGCAACACGCTAAAAAGAATTCTTGTTTTCATTTTAATTTCCCTTATATTAAAGTTCCTTTTAATTAAATTTGATTTTGATTTTTCTAAATCTTCAGTTTCTGTATTTTTTATTATGTTGTTCATCATCTTCATTTTTACTAATAAGACACGGGGAAATTAAAAAACCTTCGGGTTGGTATAAATTTTTACCCTCAAGGGGGGTAAAAAATAATTAACGTAATAACTCCATGTAAATGCGGTGTTTAGTGGTTATTTTATAAGCAGTGAAATTGAGATAAATTTCTTAATTCCTGAAAATAATTCAAAGAAATGAAAATTTAGATGGCTTAATTTTTTCAAATTTTATGCTTCCGGATGTATATTCAGTAATTTCGATGCAGCTTTGCTATCTGCAAACCAGATTATTTCTCCATTTTCAGGTTTAATCAACTGCACAGGATATTTTTCAGGGTCATAGGGAACTGTAAGAACAGTTTTAAGAATTTGTGATTTTTTTTCGCCCGTTATAAGAAAAAAAATATTATGTGACTTATTTATTAACGGTGCGGTCATTGTGATTCGATACGCTTGCAATTTTTCAACAAAAATTTCTTTTACCCAGCGTGATTTTTCGAAAATTACAGAAGTACCGGGAAAAAGAGAAGCTGTGTGACCATTTTCTCCAAGCCCAAGCAAAATAATATCAAAAGCAGGCGGATTAATTCCGAAAAAATCCTTTAGCGTCTGCTCATAATTATTTGCTGCATCAGACGGAGTTAGGTTCACATGTACCGGGAAAATATTGGAAGAAGGTATATCAATTTTTTTTAATAATATTTCTCCGGCCATATGAGCATTGTTTTTTTCATCATCCATCGGAACACAGCGTTCATCAGTCCAGAAGACAAACGTGTTTTTCCAGGGAATAATATCCCGATATTGGTTCGCAGATAATAATTTATAGAAACTTTTAGGTGTATTACCGCCTGAGAGGCATAAGAGAAAACGGCCATTTTCTCTCACAGATTTTTCAGCAATCTCAGCAAGCAGGTTTGCTAAAGTATTATTCATTTCTTCAACCGACCTGAAAACCCTGATATTATTTTTTCTTTCACTTATCATTTTTTGCAAGCGGTATTATAAGCCAGTTGTTGCCATCGGCTGCAATGAGGGCTTCTGCATCCTGAGGTCCCTGTGTTCCTGAAGAATAATTAGGAAAATTAACGGGAGGGTTTTTCTCCCATGCCCTGATAATCGGCATTAATATATCCCAGGCAGATTCAACCTGGTCTGCTCGCATAAACAATGTCGAATCTCCTTGCATGATATCTAAAAGCAGAGTCTCATAAGCTTCAGGAGTTCCGGAAGTATACGATTCGTTGTACCTGAACAACATATCTACCGGATAAAGCAGCATCTCAAGCCCCGGTTGTTTTGCCTGGAACTGAAGACGTATTCCCATATTCGGCTGAATATTCAACACCAGCCTGTTAGGCTGCCAGTTTTCAGCGGCTTCAGCCGGAAAAGACTGATGCGGCACGGGTTTGAACTGAATTGTTATTACGGAAATAGTTTCATCGAGACGCTTGCCTGTACGCAAATAAAAAGGCACTCCCTGCCAGCGCCAGTTATCTATATAAAGTTTGACGGCGGCAAAAGTTTCTTTATTTGAATTTATTTTTACGTCCGGCTCGTGACGGTAGTCAATAACTTTTTTACCCTGTATCCATCCTTCTCCGTATTGTCCGCGTACAGCAAATTTACGAATCTCTTCAGTCTTGAACTGTCTGAGTGCATTCAGCACATCTACTTTTCGGTTCCGCACTTCATCTGCATTAAAAGAAACTGGAGGCTCCATTGCTATAAGGCACAGCAATTGTAGAATATGATTTTGTATCATATCACGAAGCGCACCGGCAGTTTCGTAATAATTCCCTCTGTTTTCAACTCCAAGTTGTTCTGATACCGTAATCTGCACCTGCTCAATATAATTCCGGTTCCAGATTGGCTCGAACATTGCATTTGCAAAACGGAAAGCTAAAATATTCTGAACAGTTTCCTTTCCAAGGTAATGATCAATCCTGTATATCTGACACTCATCAAAAAAATTGTGAAGCTGTTTATTTAGACTCTGTGCACTTTCCAGGTCATGGCCAAAAGGTTTTTCGATAACAATTCTGCTGATTTTATTATCTCTTGCAATCTGACTATTTCCTATATTTGTAGTAATCACATTAAAATATTGCGGAGGTACTGCCATATAGAATATGCGGTTAACGGGAGATTTCCAGAGACTCTTCAATTCCTGAATTTTTTTTTCAATGTATTGGTATACATTTATATCGTCAAATTCTCCCTTATAATAATTTAAAAAACGGGAGAATCCATCCCATTCATTTTTATTTGTTTCACCTCTGCGTGAGAATTTGTTCACTCCATCAAGCAAATGCTCGCGAAATTTGGTATCATCCAAATCATTATGCCCTATACCCAGTACATAAAAATTTTCAGGTAACCAGTTATCGAGATACAGATTGTATAATGCAGGGGTCAGTTTACGCCAGGTAAGGTCACCGGTTGCACCAAAAATAATAATTATTGTCGGTCCTGCTTTTATTTGTTCCATGATTAAATTTTTTGATTCCATTGAGAGTGAAAATTACCTTTCCTGTCAATTCGCTGATACGTGTGAGCACCGAAAAAATCCCGCTGAGCCTGCAAAAGACTTGAGGGGAGCCATCCCTTACGGTATCCGTCATAATAAGAAAGTGATGCCATAAAACCGGGTACAGGTATACCATTATCAACTGCAATTTTGATTACTTTTCTTACTTCTTCCTGCGATGAATTTAATTTTTCTGAAATTTCTCCGCTTTCCATTAAATTTTGCAATTCGGGATTTTGCTGAAAAACCAACCTGATATTTTCCAATAGTGATGCCCTTATAATGCATCCTCCCCTCCAGATTTTTACAACTTCTTCCGGATTCAAATCATATTTATACTCAATTGAAGCCAGACGCATTAAAGAAATACCCTGCGAGAACGTTGTAATCATTGAAAAATAAAGTGCCTGCTCAATTATTTTTGCAAACTCATTTTTATTGTTAAACAAATTAGTCACAGGACCTTTTAGTTTTTGTGAAGCTGATACTCGTTCATTTTTAAAAGCTGATAAATCACGGGCAGATACTGCCGCATCAATTGCAGGAACCGGTACCTGCAAGTCCATCGCATTTTGTGACATCCACTTGCCTGTCCCTTTCTGATGGGCACTGTCAAGTATCATATCAATAAGAAAGTTTTGAGTCAAATCATCTTTTTGAGTAAAAATCAATGATGTAATTTCGATAAGATAAGACTGCAGAGGTCCATTATTCCAGTTTGAGAATATTACATGCAATTCTTCGTTGCTTATCCCTGTAATTTCTTTTAAAAGCTGATAGCATTCCGCAATCAGTTGCATTAAACCATATTCGATTCCGTTATGCACCATTTTAACATAATGTCCCGACGAACCCCTTCCAATGTATGTAACACAAGGTTCATTTTTGATTTTTGCCGAAACAGCTTCCAGCATTGGAGCAACACGTTCGTATGCTTCTTTTGATCCGCCTGGCATAATGCTGGGACCATATCTTGCGCCTGATTCCCCACCTGATACTCCGACACCCATGAAATGTATATTATCTTTTGCCAGATACTCAATCCTTCTGTCAGTATCGGTAAAATGAGAATTCCCGCAATCCATTATAATATCCGAAGGTGAAATTAACGGTTTTAATTCTTCTATAACTAAATCCACTATGTGACCTGCCGGAACCAATAACATAATTGCTCGGGGTTTTTTCAGCACATCCAAAAATTCTTTAATATTTTGCGCCCCGTAAATTTGATAGTCCCCTTTTGATTTTTTCAGATTCTCAACTTTCGATATATCACTGTCAAATCCTGCAACCGAATAACCGTGGTCACACATATTGTATAAAAGGTTTAATCCCATTGTACCTAATCCTATCATTCCGTAATCATAAAGTTGTTGTTCCATTATTTATTTTTTCATTCTATTGATTTTAAAAAGTTTTATTATTGTTCGTGCTATTTCATATTTTTATTTTCAATCGCAATTATTTTTTCAAGCCTTTTCTTATAGCGGGGTTTATCAATAAACCTTGCATTTATAAAAGCATCAACAATCTCATATGCAGGTTCAATACCTATGACACGCTGTCCGATACAAAGTACATTCACATCATCATGCTCGACACACTGATGTGCCGAATAAGTATCGTGGCACACGCCTGCCCGTATTCCTCTGAATTTATTAGCTGCTACGCACACTCCGACGCCGCTTCCGCAAATAATTACGGCTTTTTCTCCTTCCTTTTTTAATAGAGAATTGGCTACTTTTTCTGCATAGTCGGGATAATCGGATGGTTCGTCGTTATAAGCGCCTAAATCCATTACTTCATAACCCTGTTCCTGAAGTTTTTTTAATAGCAAGGTTTTATAATAAAAGCCTGCATGGTCTGAAGCAATAATTATTTTCATTTTCTTACCATTTTTATTGATATACTAACAATATCTTTGACCGTAATACCATAGTGCTGATATATCTCCTGATAAGGAGCACTTGTTCCAAATTTTGGAATACCAATTACCTTGCCACTATCACCAACCCATTCGCACCATCCCTGAGGGAAAGCAGCTTCTATGGCAATCCTGTTTTTCACTTCCGGAGGTAAAACTTTATTCCGGTATTCCTGTTCCTGCATTCTGAATAATTCCCAGCTTGGCATACTTACAACGCGGGCATCTATTTTTTCTTTTTGCAATTCCTGCCCGGCTTCGAGTGCAATCTGCACTTCCGAACCTGTTGCAATTAAAATTACATCAGGTATCTTACTTTGCTCCGGAGATAGTATATATGCACCTTTCATCAATCCTTCAGACGATGCATATTTATTTCTATCAATAATTGGAAGTTTTTGCCTTGATAAAACCAGCATAGTCGGACCTTTTGTATTCTGCATTGCGGCGCGCCAGGCATATGCAGTTTCATTTGCATCGGAAGGACGTATTACTAACATATTCGGTATTGCTCTTAAAGAAGCAAGATGCTCAATAGGCTGATGGGTAGTTCCGTCTTCTCCCAGACCTATGGAATCGTGAGTCATGACATAAATAACAGGTAACTTCATAATACAGGCAAGCCGTATTGCCGGTCTCGCATAATCAGTAAAAATAAAAAACGTCGAAGCATAAGGACGAATCCCACCGTGTGCGCTCATTCCTGAACTGGCGGCACACATCAGATGCTCTCTTATTCCCCATCCCATATTACGGTTTTCATATTTGCCTTTTTCAAAATAGCCGGATGATTTAATCAGAGTTTTGGTTGAAGGCTCTAAATCCGCACTCCCTCCCATCAGCCAAGGAATATTTTTTGCTACAGCATTTATTACATCGCTTGAAATTTCCCTTGTTGCTTTTTGACCTCCTGCCTGATTATAAACGAGAATTTCTTTATCCCAGCCTTCAGGCAGAACCTGCTTAATGGAATCATTTAATTGTTTCGCAAGTTCAGGATTACTTTTTTTATATTCTTCAAATTCTTTATTCCATTTTTCTTCAAGAGCTCTTCCTTTTTCAATTGTTACCTTCATATGTTCTTTCACATCGTCAGGCACCCAAAAAAATTTATCTTCAGGCCTCCCGTAGAATTTTTTTACAAGTTTTATTTCCTCCGCTCCCAATGGAGAGCCGTGGGCTTCAGGTTTATCCTGTTTATTCGGAGAGCCGTATCCGATATGTGTTCTAAGTATAATTAAAGAAGGTTTAGTAGTTTCATTTTTTGCATTTTCAAAAGCATCTGATATAGCTTTTATATCATTCCCTTTATCGCCTAAATTCTGTACATGCCAGTGATAAGATTCAAAACGTTTTGCAACATCGTCCGAATAAGTAAGTGATGTGTTTCCTTCGATTGTTATGTGATTATCGTCATATAAAACTATAAGTTTTCCCAGACCAAAATGTCCTGCAATAGATGCGGCTTCGTGTGAAGCACCTTCCATAAAATCACCATCACTGCAAAATACATATGTATTGTGGTCAATTATTTTTTGCTCTTTAGTATTATATACGGCTGCCAGATGCGCCTCGGCGATTGCCATACCGACTGCGTTCATCAATCCCTGCCCCAATGGACCGGTTGTAATTTCGACGCCCGGTGTAAGTCCGTATTCAGGGTGACCGGGAGTATTGCTTCCCCATTGCCTGAAGTTTTTTATATCATCAAGAGTTATTTTATATCCCGTCAAATGCAGAATTGCGTATTGCAGCATCGAGGCATGTCCGTTTGAAAGTATGAAACGGTCGCGGTTAAACCATTTTGGATTGGCAGGATTATAACGCAAATGCTCCATCCACAATACATATGCGGCAGGAGCTAATGCCATTGGCGTGCCGGGATGTCCTGAATTTGCTTTTTCCACTGCATCGATTGCAAGACAGCGGATTGTATTTATACACTTTTCATCAATATTCATTTATTCTTTATTTTAATTTGATTAATTACTTTTTGCTATAAATATTTTCTTTTTTATTTCTTGCAGAGCTTTTGCCGTGACAGCTGATAACGCCAACAAGCAGCATTTAGTCACGTTTAAGTATATAACATTAATAACCTTATTAATATTCAACAATACTATATTTTCCTATGATTCAGATAACAGGAATAGAGCGGAGAAATCGTATAAAAAATAAAAAACCCGATAAATACCGGATTTATCGGGTTTCACTTGGAGCTAAGGAGGATCGAACTGGTGATCCCTTGAATGCCATTCGCAACCGGGAAATGGAAAACAGCATTATAAAGCTGTTTTCTTATGCCTGGGAGTCTCCGCTCTTTGGAACTCCGACACTACTCGATACATTCTTTAAAAATTATTCAAATTCTTATTTTCCGGGAAGTTACAAATAAATGCGAAAAATTTATTGTGGCGTTCTCAACAATGATGTTAGGAACGAGAGGAAATTATTTTACCTGAATTTACATCAGATTACCAGAAAACGATACAGGATTTTTTAAAAAGCAATTTTATTAACTTAAAATTAGTGTTTGTGTCTGAAAACTTTTACTCTTGAGAAGTCAGCATAATTGAATCTTTTGACGCACAGGTTAAAAAATATGAAACACATAGTAAAGATTGCAAGAACACTATAAAACGGAGTTATGGTAAACCCGAAAATATTAAAAGCAATGCCGGCTTTGACAAGAGCTTCAGATGACATATTTCCCATATCCAGAGATATAAAACGAAAAGCCGCAGTTGTATATGTTAAGGGGTTCAAATAAACCAGAGGTTGAATTAAGTTTGGTAAAGCCATCGTTGGAATATATGCACCTGACAAAAAAGTAAGCGGGAAAGAAATAATTGCAATGAGCAGCTGAAAATTTCCAGACTCTTTTGATATGGTTGCTAAATATAAACCAAGGGAACTAAAAGTTAATCCTACCAGAAGCATAAGTCCAATCATTTCCAGTCCATTTAAAAAATTAATGCTGAGACCCATAAAAAATCCAATAATGACTATTATTATCCCCTGAAGAAAGGATATTATAGTAGCAGATAGAACATGACCGATAGCAATTTGCCACCTGAAGATTGGTGCTACCAGAATTTCTTTCATAAACCCTGTGGAAATATCTTCAAGAATATTCATTGAATTTGTCAAAGATGATTGAAAAACCGTCATTATAATAATGCCGGAAATCAGATAATTCATCGGATGTTCTACACCGACAGCGGTAGATTTGATTACAAACGAGAAAATAAAAAGAAATAGTCCTGACATAAAAATGTTGAGAAACAATTTCATTTTATCTCTTTTAAGCTTAATCAAATTTCTTATCACTAATGCTTTAATAGGCCGTATCATTCTCTAATCTCCTTCCCGGTAATAGCTATAAATACATCGTTAAGAGTTCCTTTGTTTATTTCAATGTCTTTTATACTTTCTTTAAATCTTGTTGTGATTTCCAGTACATCATTTATCCCTGTTGCATAAACAACAACCTGTTCTTTATCGAGTTTGTATTTAATTGCATGTTCCTGAAGATATTGAAATAATTTATCCCGGTTTGATATAATAATCTTTAAAGTTGACATAGTAAATTTATTTTTCAGGTTGTATGGCGTATCGTGAGCCACAATTTTACCATGGTCTATAATTGCCACTTTATTACAAATCTCTGCTTCATCCATATAATGGGTAGTAAGAAAGATAGTAATATTTTTTTGCTTTTGAAGTTTCTGAATATAATCCCAAACATTTGCTCTTGTTTGCGGATCCAGACCTGTTGTAGGTTCATCTAAAAAGAGAATATCGGGATTATGTACAAGGCCTCTGGCAATTTCAACTCTCCTTTTCATACCGCCTGAAAGACTGTCCACAATTGCTTTTTTCTTATCCATAATATCCACAAGTTCGAGCACGAAATTTATTCGTTCCTTAACTATTTCTTTTGGCACTTTATAAAAATCACAATGTAATTTTAAATTTTCTTCCACTGTCAATTTACCGTCGAGTGTAGATTCCTGAAATACGATTCCGATATCATTTCTTACTTTGTCTTTTTGATTAGTAACATTATTTCCGTTGATTTTTAATTCTCCATATGTTTTCTCCTGAATTGTGCATAATGTATTTATCGTAGTGCTTTTTCCTGCACCATTTGGACCGAGAAACGCAAAGATAGAACCACGCTCGACATCGAAAGAAATATTATCTACTGCTTTGAATTTACCGAATTCTTTTGTAAAGTTTTTGACTTCAATGCTATATATATTAATTAGATTTATCCTTTCATTTAAAAATTTAATTAAAAATTCCTTTTCTTTTTATCAGGTTATACTAATGATATGGAATGCTTAAAAACAGAGCCTTCATCATATGATTATAATTTTCTAAATAATAAAGGATTATGGAGTAAGGGAAAAAATGTTTTTTATATAAGAGTTAAGTATTACTATGAATTCGCCTTATTTTCGAATCTATCAAACCATTCTTTTTTCATCTTTTCTCTTTCCTCTGGGCTCAAATTATGAAATTTTTCTCTGATATCGTGACTATGTCTGTGAAACGGCCGTCTATTATTTTTTCCGGGAAATCCACCGAACAGGATTTTAGATAACAATAAAATTCCAAGCGCCTGCCAGAAAGTGATAATTCCAGCTCCCAAAACTTCCGGAAGAATAGCATTCCATAAGAACATTACCAGGCTACCAAATACAAAAAACCCGGCAGCAATTGCAATAGGTATGAATATAATTCTTTTAATCCAAAAACCTACTCCTCGTTTTTTTTCAAAACACATCGTATTTTCCATATATTTTAATTTTTATAGTTAATATTCTTTATTAATATTTTTTAAAAGTTCACGTAACTTTGTAACTGCATATTGCTTACGCGATATTATCGTTTTAATATTTTCACCTGTCTTATCGGCAATCTCCTGCAGAGTCAAATCTTCAAGTTCGTTCCACAAAAACACCTGCCTTTGTTTTTCCGGCAATTCCTTCAGAGCAGAGAAAAACAATTCACGAATATATTTACTTTCATATTCCTTTTCAGGATTCGTGTTATCTTTAAGCCATCCCTCAGGCAATACCATTTCTCCATCCTCATCTTCGTAAGCAAAATCTTCGAGCAATAATGGTTTCTTCTTTCGTTTTTTATCTATAATTTTTTTGCTGCTTACGCGGTAAAGCCACGAACTCAATTGTTCGATAGGCTGGATATCAATTATGGAAGTCAATTGGTACCATACGTCCTGCAAAATATCCTCGGCATCCTCATCATTTTTTACGCGACTGCGAATATAATTAAACAAACGCTTCCCATAACTCTGTATTATATTTATTATACTTTGCTGTTTATGCATCATTGGTATTGCTGTTAAATCGTCCATATAATTATATAGACGAATGAGATTTGAAATTACTTTAAAAGCGAATAATTTTATATCCACTTTTCTATTCATTTGGTAAGCAAAATTGGAATTATTAAGGATAATCTTCACCATGAAAGGGTTAGGAAAAACCGCTAAAACAGCAAAAAAACGCAGATTTCAAAATTTAGTTTACATGAATTTACCTCAGATTGCCTCAGTTTACCTTAGATTGCACGAAATTTACTCACAAAAAAAATCCGGAAGAATAATCTTCCGGCCTATTATATTATTTATAATTATTTTATTAACCCCATTCTCTTAACTTGAACAAATTCATTAAATTTTATTCCGCAGAAATATTCCACAAGAAAATTCCAAGGCATTGAAAAAAAAGCCCGGCACAATTCCCTCTTGGTAATGATTTGAAAAACTGCTCCCAACGGCGAAATAGTTGCAGGTTTTTTATTATTCTATGTAACTTTAATGAGCTTATTTAGTTCTATAAATTATCAGGAATAAGAAATAGATTCCGCACAAAGTGGAATTTTATTTAATAATTGAATAATTTCAGGAAAACAAGTGGAAAAATTAATTTACACAATAATACGTATACTATGTGCGTATAAATGAAATGCTGTAATAGAAAGATTTTTAATAATTAATATTAATATAAGGAAAACAATATGAAAAAGTATCTTATTATAAATATACTGCTGCTGATTATTGGGACATGTAATTTCAATGACCTGAAGGCAATGGATGGAAAAGACAGCCTTAAAACTTATGAAAAGATGACGGAAGAAATAATGAAGCAGTTGAGCCCTGAAGAACAAAAACAATTTCAGGATGCAATGGAACTGGCAAAGGATATGAAGGATAAAGGTATAACCGGTAATGTCACAACAGGAGACGGTCTTTCAATACCGCAAAGACAGGACAAGATACTGAGCGAAGTTCCGACCCTGTCTTCACCTCAGCAATATAATGATTACCTGTCCAGCCTCATAAGTAAATGTAAAAATAATATTGAACCTTCAATTATTGCAGAAGTTGACGAGTTAATCTCAAAGAACAGCAATAACACAGGGACATTAGTTAATTTAGGAACGATTCTTCTCATGCAGAAAAAACCAGTTGCTGCAATTTATGCAGCTATCAAAACTGCAATGGCAAAACCTGAAATTATTTTATTGCAGAATAACATGGCGGTAATTCTTCATCAAACAGGAAATCCGCAGATATCTTTGCCAATACTTCAATATCTGCTTATCCGGAATAACAACTCTTTGATTTTAAACAACCTGGCGCAGTCATATTTATCATTGGGAGATACTACAAATGCCGGCATGTATTTTAGGGCCTGCCTGCAGAAAGACCCCGATGACTGTGAGGCGAACTGCGGTATGGGTCTGCTGTTATCCGAGGAAGGCAATATCGTCGAAGCAACACCCTACATTAAAAAGTCATTAAAGAACGGATATTCAGAAACTGCAGACGAAATATTGAAAAAAAATAAAATGGATATTAAGTTCAGCGATATCAAACAGGAGGTACCGGAATATTTTAATCCTCAAAAATTCAAACCCGTACCGCCTGCGTACACTATGGAAAATGTGGAACCAACTTTAGCTTTAAGAAAAGAATTTGAAGATTATATGCGCCTTTGGATGCAGAAGAAAGAACAGGTAAATAATGAACAGAATAACAAGATGGGAAACGAAAGTTTAATTCAAATGGCGGATAGAAACCGCGGTTATCTGTCTAATACGCCTTTTGCAAAAAAATCTCAATTAATGTTAAACCTTATCGGGATTGAATATTCTGAGTTTGTTGCAAAAGATTTTAAAAACCAATATCTCCCGATTCAAAAAGAGTATTATTCTGAATTGGAAAAATTATCTTTTCAGGCCGGGTACGATAATGATGGATGTAAGAAACAAATAGGTTTCCTTAACAACTACCTGCAGAAATCTGCAAAAAATCATGAAGACTATCAGAGAAATACACTTCCAAAACTGTACGAATGGGCAAATCAATCTCTTTACTGGTGGTTCTTTCTTTCCAATGAAGAACAATATAAAATGTACTATACAAATTATGTAAGCGATTTTTTTGAGGCGATTCACGGCTATGATGAGATGCAAACCCTTACTGCTCAGCCCGAACATATCGCAAATCACTGTAAAGATGTGAAAGAACCAACAAAGGAAAAGATTGTGAAAGACAGTATTCCATCTCCTGTATGCCCTGTCAAGATTGCTGTACCATTAGGAGCAGGTAAAGTTAAGTGGGATTGCAATGGGTATGAAATCGAAGGGGGTGAGTTGATAATGGGGGGATTTGAAAAGGACTATAAAACAGGACAAATGACTTTATTTGTCGGGCTTGGTGCTGAGTTATTCGGAAAGGGAACATTTATAGGCGGAGTTGAAGGAGGTATTAAAGTAGGATCGTTTGTCAAACTTGGAAGTGATTTTACAATACTTGATATGGGTAATAAAGGCGAAGCAGGAATAGAAGGCGGAATAGGTCCCTATGTTACCGAAGGTAAGGTAACAGGTATTATGGGAATGAAAAGCGGAATTACAATTGACAAAACAATTATGGGTGAACAAAAGAATATTTATAAATCCGATCCTGCTGAAGTAAAAATTAATCCGGAAATAAATATATTTAAATAATAGATGAACAGCATTGTTATCCGCGGCAGAAATGTGTCAAATTAGAGA
>PMIW01000010.1:0-1848 GCA_003158365.1 Ignavibacteriota bacterium
AAGCAGCATAACCTGTTTGCCAGGCAAACTTTTCATTAATAAAGTTACTTTTATTTATCCAGTGCGATGATTCCCCTTTTATATTTTTTACAATATCTTTTATAGTATGATTCTGCGACTGTTTCATTAAAATATGGATATGGTCATTATATCCATTTATACATTCGACATGAGAATCAAAATCTTCAATTATTTTATTTTTTATGTGTTTATGTATATTTAATTCAAAAGAATCCGTAATTAAAGGTAATCTTTCTTTTGTTGAAAAAATTAAATGAATCCAGATATTTGTAAATGAATGCATAATTTTTNNCCCACGGATAAATCCGTGGGCTGAACTGAAAAACAAAAACCTTAATAACAGAAATCTTATAAATCCATTTAAACCTTTAAAACGGTTTTTATTGTTTTATTTTTTTTAATCCCACGGATAAATCCGTGGGCTGAACTGAAGAACAATATCTTTTCCCATGAATAAATCCGTGGGGTGAATTAAAAAACAAAAGCATTGAAAAATACATATAACATAAAATCATTTAATAAAACACATTAAATACTATGCTCCGTTCGTCTTATTATTTCATCCTGGATTGTTTTTCCGAGTTCCACAAAGAAGGCGCTGAAGCCCGCTACGCGGACGATTAAGTCGCGGTAGTTTTCGGGATGAAGCTGTGCATCTTTCAGCATTTCGCTGTCGACGACATTAAACTGCAGCTGGAAGCCGAGCGTATCGAAATATGTTTTAATCAGGCTTAATAATTTTTTCGAGCCCTGTATTCCGCGTAATGCGGACGGATGAAATTTCATATTATGCAGACCGCCGCGAATTCGTGAGTGGTCTATCTTCCCCGCTGATAATAAAACCGCAAGCGGACCGTTAGTATCAGTTCCGGGGAAAGGCGAAGTTACGCCGTCACAAAGAGTTTCTCCCGAAAATCTTCCGTCGGGAGTTGCACCGCAGACTTTTCCGAAAGGCGCGTGAGTGCTGATTGCAAGCATCGAAGGGTCATACGGCTCGCCGAGATAATTTTTCTGCTCGGAAACATATCCACAATATGTATCAAAAAGTTCTTCGTAAATGCTGTCGGCGAAGTCGTCATTATTCCCCCACTTCGGAGCGGAAACAGCTTTGTTGCGAAGCTTATCGAATCCTTCCCAGTTTTTAGACATTGCATTTCTGAGTTCATCCATCGAAATAAATTTTTCTTCTTCGACAAGTTTTTTTACGACTGCAAGGGAGTTAACTATATTCACCATACCGCTGGAAAGTGTTGTGGGCGTGCCGTTGCAGACTGCCCCGCCGTCATCGAGCGAAAGTCCGCGCTCGATGCAATCGCGAATAAGCACTGATG
This sequence comes from Ignavibacteriota bacterium, assembly GCA_003158365.1. Classification (GTDB taxonomy): domain Bacteria; phylum Bacteroidota; class Ignavibacteria; order Tepidaquicellales; family Tepidaquicellaceae; genus FEN-1279. The sequence continues at coordinate 1,353 of PMIW01000010.1, forward strand.
AAAATATCAGATTGCACGTCTGCCTGTGAGCGGACATAACGTAGTTCCAGTATCTCTGCCAGTTGCGGATTGAATTTCGCAGATGAAATTTATATGCAGTATAAAGTTCTTCGTAGCTCGCCGGAATTTTTGTTTCGTCGAACTGAATTCCCGTCCGAGGGTCTTTGCCGCCGTTCATAGCGAGTTCGAAAAGTTTCCCGTGATTTATAAATCCTGCCTGCACCACACCATAGCTCATACCTTCCATAGTCGGCTCGGTGCATCCACCCATAGCGGCATATTTGCGAATCATCGGCACGGGAAGATTCGATTTCTGAAGTTCGTGCTGTATAAAAACTTTCAGGTTGAACCACGCGGGGAAACCGCATCCCGTCTTCACGCACTCAATAGCTTTGAGCAGAAATTCTTCGCTGAGAGAATCGTCATACCAAATGGAAAGCGTCGGCTGAGTTGTCTGGCAGTTTATTGCAGACTGAAGTATTAAAACAGAAAGTTC
>PMIW01000010.1:1928-2813 GCA_003158365.1 Ignavibacteriota bacterium
AGGTGCGCGCCCTCTATGTGTCCTGCGAGGTATATGAACCAGTATGCCTGCATTGCATCGCGGAAATTACGCGGAGGATTTGCGGGAACGTATTTGCATCTTTCGGCAATTTCTAATAACTCCTTTTTTCTCTTCTCATCTTTTTCAGTCAGGGCAAGCTCTTCTGCTTTCGCGGCGTAGTTATTCGCCCATTTTATTGTAGCCTCGAGCGTCCTTATTCCAGCGCGCCAGAAATAAATTTTTTCGGCTGATTTATAATCGGTTACTTCGGCAGAGTTAATTTTATTTTGCAGTCTTTCGATTATTCCGTTCAATCCCTGCGAAAGCGCAGTTTCAAAATCAAGCACGTACCTTCCTTCGGGAGCGGGGTCGTGGGGAGCGGTGTAAAGTCCCGCCTGCCAGCCCTTATCGATATATTCAGCCTGCTCGAAAACCCTTTTCCAGAGCGCATCGCCGACATCCTGCATGCTTTTGCCGAGGAAATATTCGGCGGATTCTTTCAGTGCGTGCTTATCTTCTTTCGAGATTAAATATTTTTTGCAGAAAAATTCGAAGTCGCCGGATTTCGCAATCTCCTTTGCCTTTGCAATACCGCCGCCCTGACCTATATCGGTAACGGCATCCTGAGCTTCGGCTTCTTCGTTTTTGAATTCACGCAAGATGTAGCGCGAAGCATAATTGCAGTAAGGGATTGCACCGCGGACATAGCGGGTTTTATTGCCTGCGAAAAGTTCGCCCTCGCGGATAACGGGAGTGAGATTCTCCAGAGCATACGAATGGCATTCGGCGCGGCGCTCGAACTGATTAAAGCCGTCGGTTTTCGAGTGAGCTTCGGTATAATATTTAATGTACTCCGAATCTATGAAAAGCGGCTCGGAGAGATAC
>PMIW01000106.1 GCA_003158365.1 Ignavibacteriota bacterium
CCATATACAATTTCAATAATATTTGTTGTTTCGTATAACTTTATTTGTGCATTTAACTGATCATTGGTACTGTTATAGTAAAGATACCAGCCCGGATATTGAATGGTCAGGACTCTGTTTGGAGCTGTACCTGATAATAAGTATGTCACCGCACCATTTGTTCTGCCATCACGGTTACAAAATGCAATAGTGTTTGGAATAGAACTCAAGGCGGTATAAGATGTACTCGGAACTGCACCGAGAGTAATATAGCCATTTGAATTAGCACCGTATGTTGTAAAAACCGTACCGTTATAAACGAAATTAAATCCAATGCTTTGCAAAGTTGAAGAACCATCATCCATACCGGCAGTAATTATAGTAGTTCCTGCAATTGCAGTATAAGTTCCTGTCGTCTGAGTGAATGCTATGCCGCTCACAACATCAGTTTGCGATTCATGTATATACGGACTACTGATACTGTTTACCGGTATTTTCGGTGGTAGTTTAGAGATATCAATTTGCTCTTTAGCAGTGGGATTTTTTTGATTATTATTTAGAGTTTTTTTATCCTGTGCATTAACTACAATGGTAGTCAATGAAAATAGGATAACCAGTGTGAAGAAGAAGAGTTTTTTCACGGGTTTAACCTTTCTTATTGGTTATAAATGTTTTATTTAATTTCTATATTCTTTAAAAAGCTTTCAATTGCTGATTGCAGAAAAACGAAATAAAAAACAAAAATCAAAAACCGGTGACATAATAAATATAATCTGTAAACTATATTTATTAGAGTATGTCCTTAAATATAAAAAAACTATTAATTAATTGCAAAGAAATAATAAATTTTTAACTTGAATAGAACAAAAAATAGTCAAAAAATTAAAAACTGTATGTTTTCAGCAGGTAATTTGGAAATGGAAATTAAGATGTAAAATTTATAAATAATATATAATTTACTATCCCGGTCATTATTTTTACTGCAAAATATATACCCTGCATTAATTTTTGTTAAAACAGCATAATACATAAATGGAATTTTGATATATATAGTTCGGACATCATAAAACGCAGTTGTATAACTATCTTTTTACAAAAATTTTTATAATTTACTCCCTTAATCCAGCAATATTCTAAATTCTCACTATTTTGAAAAATTGTCTCATTTTAGGCGGAAAAATAAATTAAACCTTAAGTATTTGAATGGTTTTAAAGCTTTTATTTTGCATATAAATTGCATTAAATAATATAAAAATGAGAATAAAAATAAATAAAGTAGATATTCAATTTGCTCTTATGATATTGATTTTAGCGCTGTTTTTGGTAGCAGGATTTTTAACTATTTAATATCTTGAAATGATGTCAGATAAGAAAAAAATATTAATTATAGAAGATGATGACTCATCGAGGGAATCTCTGGTCAGTTTTCTGGAAGAATGCGGTTACAATGTGATTTCAACCGGGGATGGATTCAGAGGGCTTGAATTAATGAAAAAAGACACACCGGACCTTATTATTACCGATAACCGTTTACCTAACATAGATGGAATAGAACTGGCCTGTATAAATGAAAGTTTTACAAAAAAAATCCCTTTTATTATTACATCCGCATATGATAATCTGAAAGATATTATCTCTAAACTTAATGTAATTTCGTTTTTGGAAAAGCCTATAGATATTATACTTTTGAGGGATTTAGTAGATAAGACGCTATTTAGGTAAAAACTGTAATTATTTGGTTAATTCTTCCGTAAAAGTCCAGGGGTCAATTTTTTTTTCGGAAATTGCATTCAGGTTTTCATCTAACTTTTTTTGGTTTTCGGAATCCCAGAATGTATTATGAAGTTTATTTTTTACCAAATCCAGAATTTTACTTCTCAGATGTTCCTTTCTTTGAATGCTAAGGAATCCCTTGCTCACCAGAAATTTTTTCTGAATTAATATTTCTTCAAATAATTCTTCTATTCCGTTATTTTTAATACCAATTGTTTTTAATACCTTTATTTCCGGTTTGCTGTCTGAAGGCGGTTTTAAGTGCAAAATATTTTTTAATGCTGAAACAATCTGGTCTGCGCCGTCTCTGTCAGATTTATTCATTACAAATATGTCTGCAATTTCCATTAATCCTGCCTTCATAGCCTGAACGGAATCACCTGACTCGGGGACAAGCACTACTATTGTGGTATCCGCTGTTTGCGCAATATCGAGCTCCGATTGTCCTACGCCTACAGTTTCGATTAATATGTAATCTTTTCCCGATGCGTCGAGTATGTCGCAGGCTTCAACAACGTTTTTGCACAAGCCTCCGAGACTTCCCCTTGTAGCCATGGAACGGACAAAAACATTTTCAAGCAGACTTGATTCCGACATTCTCACTCTGTCTCCGAGAAAGGCACCTCCTGTAAACGGACTCGTAGGGTCAACAGCAATTACGCCGACTTTTAACCCTTTGTCAAACAGTAATTTTATTAAACAATTCGTTATTGTGGACTTTCCTGCTCCCGGAGGTCCTGTAATTCCTATCCTGTATGCGTTCCCGGTATGGGAATATAATTTTTTAAGCAGGCTTATGCTTTTTTTGTCTTCGTTCTCGACAAGGCTTATTGCTCTTGCAATTGCTCTTTTATCTCCGGATAAAATATTTCTCGCTAAGTCTTCCAATTGTTATCTGCGTTCAGTATTTATTGAAGCGGATTTTTCCGCAAAGTATCTGCAGGTTTTTTCAATACCTTCTTTGAAACTGTATTTCGGGGTCCAGTTCAATAATTTTTTTGCAAGTTTATTTTCCAGAACGCTTCTCTTCTGTTCCCCCCTGATTTCTTTCCCGTGTTTTTCACTGAACATATTGCCGTAATAACTGTTTATATATCGGAAGATGCTGTTTACGGTAGTTTCTTTTCCTGTCGCAATATTTACGGTTGCAGTTTTTTTAAACTTCAGTGCTTTTAAATTTGCATCCGCAACATCTTCAACAAAAACAAAGTCTCTTGTATTTGTACCTTTTCCGTTTATAACCGGCTGAAAACCTTTATTGATTTGATTGCAAAAAACTGCAATTACCCCTGCCTGTCCTTTTGGCAATTGCCTTGGTCCGTATATGTTTCCGTATCGCAGGCAAACATACTCTATACCATAATGCCTGTGAAAGAAAACAAGATATTTTTCAACTGTCAGTTTTGCAATTCCGTACGGCGAAAGGGGATTGGTTATGTGCTTTTCATCGGCAGGAAAGTAATCCTGCTCTCCGTATATTGCTCCTCCAGTTGAAGCAAAAATAATTTTTTTGATTTTATATTTTACGGCAAGCCCGAAAAGAATTATTGAACCGTTAATATTTATATTCGCGTCGTTTTCGGGATTGGAAATCGAAACTCTTAAATCAACCTGAGCCGCGTGATGATTTATTACTTCGATTTTATGCTTTTTAAAAATTTTCTCTAAATCTTTGTCCCGAATATCAAGCTTATAAAATATCGCCTTTTGATTAATGTTATTTTTGTAACCTGTAGATAAATTATCAACGATAATGACTTTGTGGCCTTCTTTTATATAAGCATCAACTATATGTGACCCTATGAAACCTGCTCCGCCTGTTACCAATATATTCATTCCGATTTATTTGTTTATTGATTTTTTGTATTTGAATCCGATATCTTTCCTGAAATACATGTTCTCGAAATTTATTTTTTCAATTTCTGCATAACAGTTTTTTATAGAATCTTCCATAGAGATGTCGCTCAAGGCAACAACGGAAAGAATCCTGCCGCCATTGGTAAGGACATCTTTCTTATCTGCTGAATACCTTGTTCCCGAATGGAAAATAAATGTATCTTTACTGTTATTCCATAATCCCTGTATAATTTTTCCCGTCTCATATTTTTCCGGATATCCGGCCGATGCTAAAATTACACAGCAGGAATATTTGTCATATACTTCCAGCCTGTATTCATTTATTTTTTCTTCTGCAGATGCCAGAAGCAATTCAAGGAAATCGGATTTGATAAGCGGTAAAACTGACTGTGTTTCCGGGTCTCCGAATCTCGCATTGAATTCAATAACATAAGGTTGTAATGCACCCGGAGACTTTTCTGTAATCATCAATCCGCAGTATAAACATCCTTTGTATTTTCTGCCTTCTTTTACCATGCCCTGCAATGTCGGCTCGATAATTCCCATCATAATATTTTCATAAATGTCCTTATCAATCATATTATCTGCCGGAGCATATGCTCCCATTCCGCCCGTGTTTTTGCCTGTATCACCTTCTCCGATTTTCTTGTGGTCCTGTGAAAAGGGAAGAGCCGCATAATTTATTCCGTCTGTAATTACAAATAAAGACAGTTCAAACCCGGTAAGAAATTCCTCTATGATAAAATTTAATCCTGCATCTCCGAAAACTTTATTATCAACAAAATCCGTTATGACATCCTTTGCTTCCGCATAATTGTTTACAATTATTACACCCTTGCCTGCTGCCAGCCCGTCTGCTTTAATGACCAGCGGATATTTTGAATACATAAGATATTCGCAGGCATCTTTCAGATTGCCCGAATTAAATTCTTTATATTCCGCAGTCGGTATGCGGTATTTTTTCATTAAGTTTTTTGCGAATATTTTGCTGCTTTCCAGTTCAGCTGCTTTTCGGGAAGGGCCGAAAATTTTCAGGTTCTCTTTTTCAAAAGCATCCACGATACCGAGTGAAAGAGGAATTTCAGGTCCCACCACGGTAAAATGTATATTTTCTTTTTTTGCGAACAAAACTAATTTATCGATTTCCGCCGGCTTAATGTCAATGGGAGTGCTTATTTTATCCAGCCCGGGATTTCCGATTGTTGTGTATAATACAGATTTGCTGTTTATAAAAGACGGGGAATTATAAATCCCGTTTGCTATGGCATTTTCTCTTCCGCCGTTTCCAACTAATAGTATTTTCATAAATTATAAAATTCTATTCTACGTCGAGCAAATAATTGAATTCTTTTGCAAGTTCTGTTGTAAGCAGTTTCCTGTCGTACTGCAAAACCATTTCTTCATTTGCAACAGGCATATTATTCTGTTCAAACAATAAAAAGTATTGATAAATAGCCTCAGCTATTTTCTCCGGATTTTCATCCTGCACAAATTTTATAGCTTTATAATTTTCGAGAATTCTTTTCGTCACGCCTTCGGGAATGCAGGCAAGTATGTTCTTTCTGCTTCCTATGTATTCACCAACTTTTCCCGGCATTGCCGCATCTTCGTTTTCACCCCTGCTGATTAATAAAAACAGAAGGTCGGAGGCAAGAATATATTTGACACATTCAAAATGATTTATGTATCCCGGCAGATTCAGGTTATCCAGAATTTTCATTCCCTTTGCAATATGCAAATGTTCTTTTGTGAAAAGCCCGAGAAAGCAGAATTCGACTTTTTCCTTCAGCTCAGGATGTTTACTGAAAAATATCTTAATTGAATTAAAATAGAATTTCGGATTTCTGGTATAAAAGCTTCCCGAATAAGTAACGCGCATTTTATTCGTCATAGGAAGTTTTTTGGTCTTTGCATTTTCAAAATCTTCACTGTCATAACCGTGGGGAAAAATCTTGATATCGTTATAGGCAATGTTTCCGTACCTCGAAATTATCAATTCTTTTACCCTTCTGTTTGTTGTAATCACGACATTGGCATCTTTAATTACTTTCCTTTCAAGTTTCATATTTCTTTTTTTATGAACCGGTGTTGGATAGAAATTAAGTACCTTGCTGTCAACCCACGCATCACGGTAATCGATCACGAGCGGAATTTTATACCTTTTCTTTACCTCCTGCCCGATTAAAAAGTCCGTATATGGCGGTGCAGTTGCATATACCAGATCAAACCCGTCATATTTTTTCCATAGCTTATCTATTTTTCTAAGAGCTTTCTTTTTCCATATTATTTTACTGTCGGGAATGAAAAATAACTGCGATAGCCTGCTTTTAAGTTTTCTGAATCTTTCCTTCGGTACCCGTGTGACAATCTGCCCGGTATCGAACTTTTTTTTCCCTGTTCTTTCGATTATTATTCCGCTTTCGGTTGCTTCTTTTAACAGATATTCATCTATTGCAAAATATTTTTTAGGGCTGACAGTCAGCACAATCGGCTGCCAGTTGTAGCTAAGCAAATATTTAGCAAACTTAAGAGTTCGTTGGACACCCCCCATACCCATCGGGGGAAAATAATATGATATGAATAATACCTTATTCAAATTGCAAATTTTTCCTTTCTCTTTTAATCAAATCATAAAATGTTTACAAATAAACAAGTTACAAGGTTTTTATCTTAAACTACAGACAATTCAATTTATTGCTGTAAAAATTAAGATAGTTAAAATTAAAAATTTTTTCAATGCAAGGAGTATTGCTGCCGGATAGAATTTACTTTGATAATGAACTGAAGTTATGTGATTTGGAGAAATATTTTACCTTAAGAAATAATAAATTTATTGTTATCTTGTACAATTCAAATACGGAGACAGGAAAACGTTGGCTACTGATAATAAAAAAAAATTTAAAATATTATTAGCTGAAGATAACATACTTAATCAGAGATTAATCTGTACAGTTTTAAAAAAGAATAATTTCGATGTAATCACAGCAGTAAACGGAAATGAAGCATGCGAAATGAATAAATCAGAAAAACCCGATTTGATTCTGATGGACGTGGAAATGCCTGATGTCAACGGATATGAAGCTGTTAAGAGAATCAGGGAAACAGAAAAGAACAGCAGGAGCAGGATTCCAATCCTGGCTATAACCGGTCATTATCTGCAGGAAGATATAGATAATGTTTTTAATTGCGGAATGGATGATTATATTTCAAAACCCATTGCATTTGAAGAATTTTTAAATAAAATTTTCACTTTTCTGGAATAAACAATAATTGTTCTTAATTTCTTCTTAATATTAATTCAGAATGAAAAAAGCCGAAATATTAATAGTTGAAGATGATTTACTGACGGCAAGCGTTATTCAGAAATATCTTACACGTTACGGATATGATGTAACAGCAATTGCTCCAAATGCAACGGAGACATTTAAAGAGCTTGAAAGGGAAAAACCCGATTTGATTTTGATGGATATCTTCTTAAGAAACAGCATAGACGGTATCGAAATTGCCCAGCAGATTAAAGATAAATATGACATACCAATTATCTATCTCACGGCTGACTCCAGCGAAGAAACAATTGCAAGAGCAAAAATAACTGAACCTTTCGGTTATCTTGTAAAACCCGTTGACAGTAAAATTCTGATTACAAATGTCGAGCTGACCATTCAAAAACAGTTATCCCACAACAATAAAATTCTCGAAGCATTACGAATTAAAAATGATGAACTGGAACAGAAGGTTAAAGAAAGAACTTCCGAGCTTATGACAACGAACCAGGAACTGAAAATAGAAATCAGGCAGAGAAAACTTGCGGAAGACGCATTAAAGAAGGCTGAAAGGCTCGCAACAATAGGGAAAATGTCTGCTGTATTAGCTCACGAAATCAGGAATCCGCTGAATTCAATAAAAATTAATGCGGATATTCTGCTGGAAACCCTGGAGCTTACAGAAAATAAAAAAAGAAGGCTGCAGATTATACAGAAGGAAGTTAACAGGCTGGATAACCTAGTAAAGGAAGTCCTGCTGTATTCCAGGCAGGTCAATCTTGTAATGACTGAATTTAACATTTACAATTTAATCGAAAATTTAACGATTCAGTTGAAACCGCATTTTGAAGAGAAGAAAATTATTCTTAAAAATAATGTGGAAAAGATAAATGTCAAAGGTGACAGTGAAAAATTAAAACAGGTATTTATCAATCTGATTTTAAATGCAGTTGATGCTGTTTCAGAAAACGGGTATATTGAGTTGTACAGCGATAAAATAAATGATAATTTTAACATTTATATAAAAGATAACGGATGCGGAATTCAGGATTCCGAAAAAGTATTTGAGCCCTTTTTCACTACAAAAAATTTAGGTACGGGACTGGGTTTGCCTATATCCCAGAATATAATAGAACAGCATTCAGGAATAATGAAGGTAATTAATTCAAAAGAAGGTGAAACAGTATTCTGCATAACAATTCCAATATAACAAAAAATCATATTTTATGGCAAAAATTATTATTATTGACGATGATGAATCAACCAGGGAAACTCTTACAACATATCTCTCTGAACTGAATTTTGATACATACTCTGCGGATTGCGGTAAAAAAGGTATTGATCTGGTAAAGAAAATCAATCCCGACCTTGTCATATCAGATGTTAATATGCCGGATATTAACGGACTGGAAGTGTTAAGACAAATAAAGGAATTTGATGACCTGATTCAGGTAATAATTATTACCGCGTTTGATGATATGAATACAACTATAATTGCCATGCAAAAAGGAGCTTATGACTACCTCGAAAAACCCGTCGACATAAATCGTTTAAAGATTTCAATTAACAGAAGCCTTGAAAACAGAAAAATGAGCCAGAGGCTTGAATCTGTCACTCCTAACAGTTCTATTGAATATGAACTGAATAATACTATTGTCGGCAGGTCTTCCGTTATGAGGGAAATATATAAAAAAATCGGGCAGGCTTCAGCTACACGAATTACTGTTCTGATACAGGGAGACAGCGGTACGGGAAAGGAACTGATTGCAAAGATTATTCATTCCAGCGGAATCACAAAGGATTTTCCTTTCATAGCCATAAACTGTACTGCAATGCCGGAGACATTGCTTGAAAGCGAGTTATTCGGTCACGTTAAAGGAGCATTTACAGATGCGGTAAAAGACAAGAGGGGAAAATTTGAACTTGCCGGAGAAGGTACAATATTTCTCGATGAAATATCCGAAATGTCCATTAACCTTCAGGCAAAACTCCTGAGAGTTCTCCAGGAGCATGAATTCGAAAGAGTCGGCGGGGAAGCCGTAATTCCGATGAAAGCAAGAGTAATTTCCGCTACAAACTGTGACCTGCATAAGCTTGTCGAAAAAGGGAAATTCCGTGAAGACCTGTTCTACAGACTATCTGTTTTCAGTATATATTCTCCTCCGCTGCGCGACAGGAGAGATGATATCGAACTTCTTGTAAAACATTTCATAGAAAAAATTAATGTAACACTTCATAAATCAGTCAGAAAAATTCCCGATGACGTTATGAAGATGTTGAAGATGCATGACTGGAAAGGAAATGTAAGAGAACTTGAAAATACTCTAATGCAGGCAATTGTATTATCAAAAGGCGATGTACTTGAAAAAGAAAACCTATTGCTGAATGACATAAAAAGAGATAATGAGCAAGATTGCCTTGTAGGTGGTAATTTCAAATTGGAAATAATTGAAAAAAAACATATAGAATTGATACTAAAGAAAACAGATTTCGATATAAAAATTGCTTCCGAAATTCTCTGATTCAGCCGTTCAACACTATACAGCAAAATAGACTACTACAAACTCTCCAGATAGTTGATAAAATAAGATTTACTATCTCAAATTGAGAA
>PMIW01000047.1 GCA_003158365.1 Ignavibacteriota bacterium
GGAAAATATTATTAAAGAAAGAGATTTAAACGGTGAATATAAAAGTCTTGTAGATTTTCTGATAAGGGTTGATTTAAGGCTTGTCAATAAAAAAACGCTCGAAGGATTAATTTATGCAGGCGCATTCGACTGCGTTGAGATGAACAGGAAAAAACTTTTTTATAATCTGGAAACCGCTACAATATACGCTCAGAGATTCAAAGAGAGACCCGAATCCTGGGGGCAGGAGGGGCTTTCCTTCGAATCAAACAAAACGGCAACAGCCGGTCACGGTGATTTAAGGTTAAGGGAATATGAAGAGTTTCCAATAATAGAAAAATTAAATCTCGAAAGAGCGGCAATAGGATTTTATGTAACCGGGCATCCACTCGATGAATACAGAAAAGATATAAAGAGCCATATTAATTTGAGCTTCGGCAGTGATTTAAGCGAAGATGAAATCGACAGGATGGGTACCGCGAAAATGTGCGGTGTTATAAGCGACATGCAAATCAGGTTATCGAAGCGGGGAAGTAAGTTCGTGGTATTTAATCTTCTCGATTTATACGGAACGGGCGAGTGCATTGCATTCAGCAACCTTTTCGAACAAAAGGTAAATTTATTCAAAAACGATAATCTTGTATTTGTAGAGGGAAAAGCGGAGAAAAACGGGGAGAAGATAAAGCTGGTCGTGGATAATATATTCCCAATTGAACGAATCCACGAGCATCTCGGTCAAAACCTTACTATTAACGTACAGGAAGGCAAAATAAGCTACGATGTACTTAACAAGATAAAGGAGCTGATAGAAGCCAATCGGGGGAACTGTTATTTGTTTTTTAACATTACAGGGAATGGTACAAAAAAAATATATAAATCAAAAGAGTTCAAAATTAATCCGACTTCGGAATTAATTTCGAACTTGAAAAAATTGGTTGGAGAACATAACTTGAATATAAACTAAGAAGATTGCCATTTTAAAATAAATAAAATCACTGAAAGGATACACAATGCATCCATTAGAAATCACAGATGCTAATTTTGCGCAAGAGGTTGAACAGTCAAACGTTCCGGTATTATTGGATTTTTGGGCTGTATGGTGCGGACCATGCAGAATGATAGCCCCGATTGTAGAAGAGCTTGCCGGCGAATACGAGGGAAAAGCTAAAATCGGAAAACTCGATGTAGACAACAATCCGGGAGTAGCAACAAAATTCGGAATCAGGAGCATTCCGACTCTTTTAATTTTCAAAGGCGGACAGCTTGTTGACCAGATAGTTGGTGCAGTGCCAAAAGGAACCATCGTTGAAAAATTAAATGCACAAATGAACTAATCTTTTATTCTGCCGCTCCCGGTTTTTCCGGGAGTGACAGATAATTCTTTATTCACCAATAATTTTTATCAAAACTCTTTTCGCGCGTTTGCCGTCGAACTCGCCGTAGAATACCTGTTCCCAGGGACCGAAATCGGGCTTGCCGTCTGAAATTGCAACTACAACCTCTCTGCCCATCACAGTACGTTTTAAATGCGCATCGGCATTATCTTCGAAGCCGTTGTGTTTATATTGCGAATAAGGTTTCTCGGGTGCGAGTTTCTCGAGCCATTTTTCAAAATCGCTGTGCAAACCCGATTCATCATCGTTAATAAATACGCTTGCCGTGATGTGCATTGCATTGCAGAGCAGAAGACCCTCGCGGATTTCGCTTTCGGCGAGGCATTTTTCTATTTCGGGAGTGATATTGATAAACTCGCGGCGGTTTTTGGTGTTAAAGAGAACTTCTTTCCTGTATGATTTCATTAACTTTGAAAATGTTTTTTTTGTTTATATAATTGAAACCAATTAAGATAAAAATGTAACTATATAAGAAAGAAAATCATATGAAAAAAAAAGTAGTCATACCGGGTACAGGTTTTTCTGCATTCTCTTTTGCAAAAAAAATCGATAAGAAAAAATACGACATTATAATCATCAGCCCGAGAAATCATTTTCTTTTCACTCCGCTTCTGCCGAGCACAACGGTCGGAACAATTGAATTCAGAAGCATTATAGAGCCAATCAGGAATCTTGATAATATTGTTTACCATCAGGCGTATTGCAAAAATATTGACATTAAAAGTAAAAAGATTGTTTGTGAAGACAATGATACAAAAAAAATATTCGAAATTAATTATGATTATCTGGTAATTGCCGTTGGAGAAGTGACAAATACATTTAAAATCGAAGGTGTAAAAGAATATTCGTTTTTCCTGAAAGAGCTCGCTGATGCAAGGAAAATAAGAACGAAGGTTATCGATTGCTTTGAAAATGCATCATTGCCGGGATTATCGGAAGAAGAAAAAAGGAATATGTTAAGATTTGTCGTGTGCGGCGGCGGTCCGACGGGAGTTGAGTTTGCAGCAGAGATGCACGACTTTATAGAGGACGATGTAAAGAAAAAATATAAAGAACTGGAGAAGTATGTCGAAGTAGTATTGATTGAAGCAAGAGCAGGGATACTGGCTACATTCGATAAAAAGCTCAGAGAGTATACAATGAAGATTTTCAAAAGGCAGAAGATAAAAATGATGATGAAATCATTTGTGTTTAAAGTGAGCGATAAAAAAATATTTCTGATGGACGGAAGTGAACTGAGCTACGGCTTGCTTGTATGGGTAACGGGAAACACTTCGACAGATTTCATAAAAAATTCCGGTTTGATGTTAAACAAACAGGGAAAATTATTTACAGATAATTATTTTCACGTGAAGAAAGAAGAAGAGAGTTATTACGAAGATATATTTGCCGTTGGTGATTGCACTGTATTGATATCAGGTGAAATACCTGCAACGGCGCAGGTTGCACAGCAGGAGGGATTTTATCTTGCAAGATTTTTCAATGCGGGCCTGAAAAATTACAAGCCGTTTAAATTCAGGAATTTAGGAATGCTTGCCTATATAGGCGACCATAAGGCACTTGCCGATTTGCCGAAGTTCAAAGGTACGGGATTCAAGACATTTGTTTTCTGGAGGAGTGCTTATCTTACCAAACTCGTAAGTTTGAAAAACAAAATACTCGTTGTATTCGACTGGACAAAGACATTTCTTTTTGGAAGAGATGTTAGTAATTTCTGAAAAATAATTATCAAATTAAAAAATATATATGGATAAATGTATTTACTGCCAGAGCAGTAATCTCGATAAGGGTTTAAAAATGAGAGGTTCAAAAGACATCGGACATCTTCACTTTGAATGTACAGAAGGAAGTGGAGGTCTTTCAATGTTTGCGAAGCCGGAAGAAGTATTAGCGGATTTATGCAAGGATTGCGGAAGCATAACAAGGATGTATGTGAAAAATGCAAATCACACATTTTTGAAAGACAAGTAATTTTTAATTCGTAAGTGCATACACGATTATATTCGTTCCCATTTTAAACGCTTCTTCGCGTTTTTCGGGAGGGTCCTGATGTTCCTGAGTATCAGCCCAGCCGTCCGAGATGTTTGTTTCGTATGTATAATAGACGCACAGTCTTCCTTCATAGAAAATCCCGAATCCCTGCGGCGGCTTGCCATCGTGCTCGTGAATTTTAGGAAGTCCGTTTGGAAATAAGTAGTGGCAATTATATATTTTGTGATTGAATGGAAGTTCCTGCATCGGATTTTCGGGAAAAACTTTTTTTATCTCCCGCCTGAAAGCGGTATCCATTCCGTAGTCATCATCAGCATAAAGGAATCCGCCCGACTCGCAGTATTTCTTTAATCTTGCAGATTCGCTTTGTGAGAATTCAATATTACCGTGCCCCGTTATTAAAATGAAAGGGTAGTCGAAAATATCATCCGATGCAATATCGACGGTATAAAATTTCGGCACATCCACATCAATCGTTGTATTTTTTTTCAGGTAATCCATCATATTAACTTCAGCGGAAGGGTCATTATACCAGTCCCCGCCGCCCGAATATTTCAAACGCGCTATGCGGAATTTTGAACCGGGTTTGTCATTATCCTTTGGCTGTGAAAAAAGAAATAACGGCGTGAATAAAAAAAAGAATAATATTAAAAATTTTTTTTTATGCAAAATTATTTTTTCACTTTAGGGAGTTCGAGAGTGGTATCGGCTTTTTCCAGGTCCCGCCAGATTGCCTGGCACGGGAATTTGTTCTCATACAGCGAACGGGAAATCATAACCGAGTCGATGTTCGGATTACTCAATTCTACAAGAGCTTTTAAATGCGAATAATTCCCGATTCCCCCTGCGGCAGTTATCTTCAGTTTTGTATTGTTTGCAAGTTCAAGAAGTCTTTCAAGATAAGGTCCCGTAAAATTTCCGACACGGGTTACATCCTGATAAATAATTCTCTTAACATTAAACGATTCCAGCTGCTTTGCAAATTCAAGTGGTGTTATATCAGCATAGTTAATCCATCCGTCGGTAACGACGTTGTTAAGTTTTTCATCTATACAAACCACGAGTTTTGAAGGAGAAAATTCATTTGTAATTCTTTCGACCATTTCGGGATTATTAATTGCGGCAGTTCCAAGTACAATCCTATAAACACCCAGCTCATTTATCATTTTTTTTGCCGTATCGAAATCACGTATTCCGCCGCCAAGCTGTATTGGTATATCGACTGCACGTGTAATTTCTTTAATAACGGGATAGTTGCGCATTTCACCGTATATTGCGCCGTCGAGGTCGGTAATATGAATTGCCTTAAAATTTTCTCTTCTGAAAAGTTTTGCGACGTTTACGGGGCTGTCGCAATAAAAGTGCGTTTCTTTATCCAGTCCGTGTAAAACCCTTACACATTTTCCGTCTTTAATGTCTATTACTGGTATTACAAGCATAATCTTACTTCCTGATAACTGCTAATTTTCCGGTTCCTACTTTGCTTCCGTCTTTATTGTATGCCACGACTATATATATTCCTGTTGGTACAAGATTTCCCTTTTTATCTGTTCCGTTCCACTGATTATCGATTTTCCCCTGTCTGGCAGTATATTCGGCAACAACCTCTCCGTTCAGAGTAATAATTTTTATAATAGAACTTTCAACCAGGCCGTCTATTGTCAATGTCGGATTCTTTACCGAAGGAATAATATACGGATTTGGTTTGCAGACTATCTTATCAAATTTATCAAGCGGTTGAACAGCATTTGTTTGAACTGAAGATAAACCATTTAAAGTACCAAAGTATGCTCTTCCTGTTTTACTGCTGACCACTATTGAAGATATTGAATTCGATAAAATCGGACTGTTGGCAACATTAAATTGTTCAATTAATGTAGAGCCATCATCCGATAAATGGAATACCCCGTTATTATCCGTACCAATCCATTTTTCATTTAAAACATCAACTGCTATGCATTTACTGCTTTCAGTAAAAGGAACCTTGAGGTTTCCGGAAATAATCCCTACTTTTTGAGGAGCAGGCGGATTTGCAGGGTTTTGAATTGCTGCAAGCGGATTATCTATTGTAAATACGCCGTTATTAGTAGCAATCCAGACAACATTATTTTTATCAACTATAGTATAATAAATATTTTGTACCTGAAAGGCACCCACATCATATCGTCCCGAAACATCATCCGTGGAATCAAACGGAGTGTTGTTATCATTAAAGAAATAAACGCCTTTTATTAAGGAGAATTGGCTTAATGTAGCCCATACTGTGTTAAAATTATCAATTGCAATATTTTCAAACCACGCTCCTAAAACTGAAGACGGATTTGCAAAACCTTTCCAGTTGACTTCGTTTGTTCTTGCATATATGCTTCTGCTGGAGTTTGTCCTGTAAAACGCAGTCCAGAATAAACCATTATTATCATACGCTCCGCCACTTGGTACACAAAAGTATTGTGAACCATCTATTGCAGGAAGATTTGTATTATAACTATTGTATAAAGTAATTCCTGTATCTGTAATTGAAACCATGCCATTCCCAAAATTCAAAGCCCATACACTGTTAGGTCCCGGTATCATAATCCTGAAATTATCAGAAGAGCCTAATGCCGGAAAATACTGGTGCGTGTATGTTGTCCAGGTTTTTCCGTCAAACTTATAAAAGCCTCCGTCGTTAAGTCCGCTTGCGCCCCAAATATTTCCCCTGAAATCTTCAATCACGGAATTGAAAGAATTCCTGTTCGGGCAATTCGGAGCAACATATATTCCCGAAGTATACAATCCTTTTTCAAAAACACCTACAAGCGGGTTTTGATTATTATCTGAGAAAACCACAGTAGAGCTGTCAGTTGTATAATATGGCAGTACAATTGGAAGAGAATCTATATTAGCAGAAAACACATTTTTACCCGAAATAAAGTAAATTCTGTTTCCTACAGGAAATATATTTCTCGTAGGTGAACTCGAAAAACTTACATTTGGATAAGAAATCCAGCCGTTGCCATCGAAATAAGCAAAGCCTGCATCGGAACCCGTGAAAACTTTTCCGCTAAAGGCTTTAATAGTTTTTACATTTGTACTTAACGGGGAGACACTATAGTTAGTCCACGATGAAGGATTATTAAGGTTCGAATTCAGAATATTTGCATATGCCACACCCGAAGCTGTTGCCGAATAAATGACATTATTCTGAATTGTTAAATCATAAACTTTTGTTTTAATCACAAAATTGCCCAGCTGGTAATAGGGTGCATCTACAAAATTGTATGTTATTGTTGAAATTTTTATTATTCCGAAACCGGTTGCCACAAAAATATTGTTTCCGTAAAATACGAAACTGTAAATTTCCTTGTCGTTTTCGGAAGAATTCTTTATATCAAAAATATACCTGAAAGTTGAGTTCGCAATATCGTAAATGCATATGGAACCGTCGGAAGACCCTATCCATAATTTATTCAGATTATCTACCGCAAGCGCTGTTACGGTATTATTTATCAGACCTTCTACATTTGTAAACTTATTTAGGACCAAATGATTATTTAAATCTACCGTATAAAAACCACCGGTTGTTCCGCAATATGCAACCTGTGCAACCCTGTCCATAGCAATACAGGTTACGTTTTGCATATCTGTATAATTAATCCATTTACTTCCCGCAAAGGAAGAGTTAAAACTAAAAACAGAACTTACAAAAATGATTATAGTTAAAACATTTTTTAGTTTTGTCATAGTATATTTTTTATAATTTCCGAAAAAATGTAAAAATAATCGATAATTCACATATTTATTTGAACAATATGAAGTATTTATTTTATAAAATCAATTACTTTGTAAAGTGTTGATTCCGGTATAATTCGGTATTAAATTATCTTAATTTGTACAATATAATGCAAACTGAATGTAATTGAGGTAAATTATTCCTTATTTATCCGGATTTTAATGATTTTTGAAAAAACATAAAGTATAATTGCGAAAAAAAGCGGATAAACCAGGGCAGTATATCTTGCTACAGCAGCAGCAAGTGAAATTCCGCCGAGATATACAAACGAAAACAGTATTATGAATGAAAATTCATACGGAAACTTTTTCCTGTATTTAATCAAGACACCGATAGAGATAAAAAGGAAAGAAAATAAAAACATATTCGGAAGAATGAAGAAATAAGTATCCGGTTTTTGAAGCGAATATGAAAAAGGATAATTGAACATTAACCGTCCAAGACCTACAAACCAGTTACTAACAAACTTTCCCGGATGATTTTTAAAATGCTCGATTCCAAGTTCCTTGAATTTTTCATCTTTATCGAGCGCTTTCATATTTGCGGTTTCACTTAATACATCTTTATGATTCTGCATTGCCTGCGGATTGTCTTCATAAATATTATTCCCGAACCAGTCACCGTATTCGCCTGCAAATGGAGTTGTCGAATGATATATGTTTACCCCGCCCCTGTTTGACCAGAAAAACATTTTACCGGTCAGGTTATATGTATATAACAGGTAAGGCAGACAAAAAACAAACGCAAGCACAAAAGCAATAAGGGATATTTTAACACGGATTTTATCTTTTGGAAATACATAAAACAAAATTAAAATAATTATGCACGCTACAATAGCATAACCGAAAATAGCCTTTGTGAGTGCAAGATACGCCAGTGCAAATGCAAGTGCAATTATTTTTTTGTAATTAATTTCTTTGTTTTTTAAAAGGAAGTATGAGTAATAAAAAATAATAGCAATCATCATACATGAAAGCGGTTCGCTGTTCGCATAAAAAAGCTGCCTGATATATGGCGGCCAGAGACCAAGCAAAAAGGCAAATAGTAATGCACGCTTCTCTTCGGCAAAAGTAATCGTAATTTTAAAAAATAAAATAATGGCTGTAAAATAAAATACAGCATTAAATAATTTTATCAATATAACAGGGAAATGCAGGATACTGAACAGGGCTAAAATCACGGGGTAACCGGGTTCCCACCAGATATTAATATCGCTTTTATCGGTATAAAATCCATGCGTGATATTATCCGCATACATTGCATAGCCTGCTTCATCACCGATTAAATTACGATTTGCAAATAATAATATAATTAATATGTATATTGCCAATAATATAAATAATACGGCAGGAATTCCCCTGAATTTTTTATTTGTTATCATACCTGATTTTAAGCCTGAACCAGATGTTTCCTAATATTTATAAAAGTAGATTAATTCATCTAATATCAAACAATTAATTTAAAAAATCAATTATATTTTATACACTTTAAATGTAATATAAGTTAGTTAATGAAATTATTATATTATTTGCATTATCCCGGAAAAACAGCGGAAAAGACAAAAATTTAAATAATGCTTAACAAAGAAGAGAATAACAAAAAATTTAAACGCAGGTTTTTTAACAAGAAAAGAATGCAAAACAGGGAGGGATTCAGAGACAGGCAAAATCCCAACGGAACCGAGCAGGAAAATCAGGAATTAAGAAAGCTGATTTCTGCGGAACAAATGCTTTCCGTGGTAATTCCGCTTTACAACGAAGAAGATTCCCTGATGGAGCTTTCATTATCTTTAAAAAGGGTTTTTGATTTGTTAAGATGCAATTACGAAGTGATTTTTATAGATGACGGCAGTACGGACAGTTCTTTTGAAAAAATAAAAGAGATAAACAAAAGAAACAGCCGTTACCATTGCATTAAGCTAAGAAGGAACTACGGCAAGTCAGCGGCGCTTTCGGCTGGATTCAGGGAAGCAAAAGGCGATATTGTAATTACAATGGATGCCGACCTTCAGGATGACCCGAATGAAATTCCCGAACTGATAAAAGCAATTAACTCGGGATATGACCTTGTATCGGGCTGGAAGAAAGTTAGATATGACCCGTTCATAAAGAGGCACACATCCAAGATTTTCAATTATTTCACATCGAAAGTCTCAGGTGTAAGACTGCACGATTTCAACTGCGGATTAAAAGCTTACAGAAAAGATGTTGTAAAATCGGTTAAGGTGTACGGCGAAATGCACAGGTACATTCCCGCGCTCGCTCACTTAATGGGATTCAAGGTTACGGAAAAAGTTGTAAAGCATCACGCTCGTAAATTCGGAGTTACAAAATTCGGAGCAAACAGGTTCCTCAACGGATTTTTCGATTTGCTTACAGTCGCATTTACGAATAAGTTTATAAAGAAACCACTGCATTTATTCGGTACGATGGGAATTATTTTTTCACTGGCAGGATTTTTGATTACACTTTATCTTACTATTCTGAAATTTTTCGGAAATGAATCAATAAGCAACAGGCCATTATTCCTGGTAGGGATATTATTAATCATAGTAGGCTTTCAGTCTTTTTCACTCGGTTTGATAGCCGAAATGATTACCAAATCGAGCCACCGTGATGATGACGTATTTATAGAAACCACCTTATAAAAATAAGAATTAAATAATCAGAGTTTGAATACAGTAAGTAAAAAAGCACAGATTGGAAATAATGTTACAATCGGAGAATACACAGTTATTAAAGATGATGTTATAATCGGAGATAACGTGGAAATTGCTTCCAATGTAATAATAGATAACGGGGCAAGAATTTCCGCGAATGTTAAAATTCATCACGGAGCAGTTATCTCGACCATTCCGCAGGATTTAAAATTCAAAGGCGAAATTACGACTCTGGAAATCGGCGAGGGAACTATTGTGCGTGAGTATGCAACCCTGAACAGGGGAACAAAGGTCACCAATAAAACAGTAATCGGAAAAAACTGTCTTTTCATGGCATACTCGCACGTTGCACACGATTGTGTTATAGGGGATAATGTAATACTTGCAAACAGCGTGAATCTGGGAGGACACGTAAAGATTGACGACTGGGCGATAGTCGGCGGTATTACAGGCGTGCACCAGTTTACAAGAATAGGCAAGCACGTTATAATAGCTTCAAATTCCAGAGTTTCTAAAGATGTACCTCCCTATATAACAGCAGGTAACCTGCCTTTAAAGTTTGAAGGATTGAATTTAATCGGTTTGAGAAGAAGAGGTTTTTCCAATAACCAGATAAATAAAATTGATGCCGCTTATAATACTATTTACAAGTCGGGACTAAATGTAAGCATGGCAGTAGAGGAATTAAAAAAAGAGAAAAATTTAATTCCTGAGGTAAAAGAAATAATAGACTTTATCGGGTCAAGCGAGAGAGGAATAATTCAGGATTAGAATATGCGGAAAAACTATGAACTGAAAGTCATACTGAATAATTACGATGTGGCTAAATGGAAAGCCGAAAGCTATATACACAGGTTTAAGGACAAGCATCATTTTCTGGAAAAGCAAAAAGATATATATTACTATAAAGTAGGCGGAAAGAGATTAAAGCTCAGAATTATAAACGGTGGAACAGGACATCTTGTTTATTATGACAGAAAAGATACAACGAATAAGAGGGTTTCGAAATATTTATTATCGGATACGGGAAATCCTTTTGAGCTGGATAAAATTTTAAGGAAGTTTTTTAAGGTACAACTTGTTGTAAATAAGACGAGAGAGATTTATACCGTAAAAAATCTGAGAATCCATCTCGACAGGATTCAGGGAGCAGGGATATTCATGGAATTTGAAATTATTTATAATTCTCTGGACGAGGCAAAAATACTGATGAAAGAGCTGATGAAACATTTTAATATCAAAAGAGGTGATTTTATAAAAAATTCTTATTCGGATTTAATTTTAAAGAAAAAAAACAAAAAAAATGCCATCAACAGTAAGACAGGATGAATTCCGCCACATAACCACCAAGGTGCTTTACATGATGAAGCAGACGGGTGAAAAAATCACGATGCTGACAGCCTACGATTTTCTTACGGGGAAATTTCTGGATGCGGCAGGAATAGAGATGATTTTGGTCGGGGATTCGCTAAGCAACGTGATACAGGGAAACGAAACAACACTGCCCGTAACACTGGAACAGATGATTTACCACACCAAGATTGTAAAGAAAGCCGTTGAAAGGGCAATGGTAATTGCAGATATGACTTTCATGAGTTACCAGGTAGGCGTTAACGAGGCAATACAGAATTGCGGAAGAGTGATGAAAGAAACGGGATGCGATGCAATAAAAATGGAAGGCGGGGCTTATCTGTCCGAAACAGTCAGAAGGCTTGTAGAAATCGGCATTCCGGTGATGGGACATCTCGGATTGACGCCGCAGTCAATAAATAAATTCGGAAGCTACAAAACGCGTGGAACGGATAAAGACGAAGCACAGCAAATATACGAAGATGCAATTGCGCTGGAAAAAGCAGGATGTTTTTCAATCGTGCTTGAAAAAATTCCTTCATCGCTCGGGAAAAAAATATCGAAGGCACTCAAGATTCCGACAATCGGAATAGGTGCAGGAGAATTCTGCGACGGGCAGGTACTTGTAACGCACGATATGCTCGGAATGATAGAAGAGTTCAAACCGCGTTTCGTAAGGAAATATATGAACCTTGCTTCGGACATGAAAGATGCATTCAGAAGATATATTAAAGATGTGAAGGATGATAAGTTTCCGACGAAGGATGAAAGCTACTAATATCACTGATTACGCTGATTACATTGATTGCACTGAAAGAAGTTAAGAAGTTATGAAAAAGTAGTTAGTAGATAATAGGTGTTATTTAGAAAAAATGCAGGAAAATGGACAAAAGAATTTCTGTTATAATTGGTGATATAACGAAGCAAACCACAGATGCGATTGTAAATGCCGCAAACACGAGCCTGCTCGGCGGCGGCGGAGTTGACGGTGCGATTCACCGCGGGGCAGGTCCGCCGCTTCTCGAAGAATGCAGAACTCTCAACGGCTGCGCGACAGGAGAAGCAAAAATCACAAAAGGATATAATTTAAAAGCAAAATATGTTATTCATACCGTTGGTCCAATCTGGAACAGCGGAAAAAACAACGAAGAAGAAATACTTGCGGACTGTTATAAAAACTCTTTATCTCTTGCGATAAAAAATAAAATTACATCAATCTCTTTTCCGTCAATAAGCACGGGCATTTACAGGTTTCCAACCGATAAGGCTTCTAAAATTGCACTCAAAGAAATCAACAGTTTTCTAAAGAAAGACAAAACTCTGCAAAGTATTGTTATCGTTTGCTTCGATAAAAACACTTACGATATATATTTATCTCATTTCGACTGAAATATTCTAAACTTGCAATAAAAATTTTTTTGTGTTAAATTTTGTGTAATGATAAGTAAAGATTACATCGGGGTAATCGGGGACATACACGGTTGCATAAAAACACTTCAGGCAGTTCACAAAAAACTATCGGCATACGCGGATGAAATATATACAGTCGGAGATTTAATAGACCGCGGTCCTTCTTCAAAAGATGTTGTGCAGTACTGCATAGATAATGAAATCAAGCTTACAAAGGGAAACCACGAGGATATGCTGATAAATGCAATCGAGCATCCAAGCGAATTTAATATTTATATGCATTACCGCAACGGCGGAATAAAGACTGCAAAATCGTATATCGGCAGTTTCGAAATAGATGATTTCATAAAATATTTCGACGAAATGAAATCTTTGGGGCATCACGAATTTATGATACACCTCCCGCTCTCTTATGAATTTCCGAAAGTAGTAATCTCACACGCCGGGATTATCGAAGGAGGTGACAGAGAAACAATTCTCTGGAATAAAACCACACCGCTCCAGAATCTCGATAAACTGCAAATCATAGGTCATACGCCAATCAGAAGCTACAAGTATTATGAAGATTATTATATTAATATAGACACAGGATGTGTTTATGACAATAAATTAACGGGAATAGTTGTGGATATTCATACGGGAAAAGTTATAAACTCGGTCGAAGAATATTGCAAAGATAAGATTTAATGTTAAATTGCAAATTATAGATGTTAAATTGAGAGCATTTTTTCTCGTTACCAAGCTCAAGCTTGGTAACGCAAGAATTTTTGTTTTAACAGAATAAATTTCTTTGTGTCGATTCTTTTTATGGACTTACCACCTCTCTTTTATATTCTCCCTCGGAAATATTTAGTGCTGTTATGTATGCAAGCCGTACGATTTTTTCGAATAAATTCTGATTCAGCGTTTCGGGCAAATCCGAAGGCAGATGCAGGTGCTTGTAGCTGTTAGTGGTTACGAAGTACAGGCACGGAATTCCTTTTTGGTGGAAAGGTGTTGCGTCAGCTCCGCCGCCGTTCCAGGTATTGGTTACCATTTGTTTCGTATAGAGGGAATCCAGTCCGCGCGTAATTTTCCAGAGTTCGGGAGCGCTCAGTCCGTTGCCGATATGTATGCTGTCGCCGAAAGCAATGCAATCGAGATTTATCATTGCAGAAACTTTTTCAAGCGGAACCAATGGATGCTCTGCGAAATATGTAGAGCCGAATAAACCTGTCTCTTCGTTTGAAAATAATATAAATATAATCGAGCGTTTTGGTTTTATTTTTGAGTGAACAAAATCCCTTGCCATTTCCAGCACAGCCGAAGAGCCCGATGCATTATCATTTGCGCCGGGAAAATATATTTCATCTGCCTGCGAGCCGACATGGTCGAGATGAGCACCGACAATTACTTAATCATCTTCTTCTCCTTCGAGCATTCCGACTACATTCATCGTGTTCCTGTCTTTTTCGAATTTTGCGTTTATGTCGAGTTCGGCATCGGTTTTTATATCAAATGATTTCGGCGTTTTAAGAGAATCAATTTCGGTCTGCAGTTCTTTTAAAGTAAAAGGAGAATTTTTCAGTAATTCTGTTGCAGCATCTATGTCGATCTGAAGCATCGGGAAAGTGCTTATATATTTTCCTTCACCGTCCAATGTGCTGCCGATGGGCTTTTGAGGGTTTGCGTCATTTGGTTTCGATACAAATAAAATTGCAAGCGCGCCTTTTTCGAATGCGATATTTTCCCTGAATCTAAGCGATGCATTCCAGTTCTTCTCGTCAATTTTCCACGAAGGCACCTGCTTAAACATCAGGACGATTTTCCCTTTCACGTCTATATTTGCATAATCATCATAGTCCGCCTCTGAATACCCGTATCCGCAGAAAACGACATGGGCTATGAAATGTCCGGAGCCCGTGAATCCGCGGCAGACAAAGTCTTTTCCGAGTTTGAACTGTTTAATTTCTTTACCGTTTTCAATCTGGCTGAACTTGCAGGGAGCAATTATATCATTATACTCGATTTTAAAATTCTGGAAGTAACTTTTATTCCCGAGCGGTTTCAGTCCGAGCTTTGAAAATTCTCCTGCCATATATTCGGCGGCTTTGTAGAATCCCTTGCTTCCGCTGAGTCTTCCCTTAAGTTCTTTGGATGCAAGGAAAGAATCGGTTTTCATTAAATTTGTTTTCGAAATAAAAGAAAAGCCTGTTGTATCCTGAGAAAATGCGGTTTGGAAGAACAGGAAGATTATAAGACAAAGTATAGTGTTTTTCATAATTATATATTTAAAGAAAATTAATTTATTTATATTTTATCATCAATAATATGCAAAATAATCCCGATAAAATATATTCTCTTTCGGCGGTAGAAGTCCTGAACGGATATGCGAACGGATTTTTCCCGATGGGTGATTCGAAAAACACCATAGACTGGTACGAGGCAGACCCGCGCGCAATTGTGAATATAGGCGAGGAATCCGACGAGCTGAAAATTTCCCGCTCATTAAAACAGGTAATAAAAAAAAGTGTATTTGAAATAAAGGTCGATACGGCATTTGAAGAAGTGATTAACAGTTGTTCCAAAAGGCCCGAGACCTGGATAAATAAAGTTATAATTGAAGTGTATACCGAACTTTACAAATTCGGATATGCCCACAGCGTAGAAGCGTGGAGGAGCGGAAAGCTTGCGGGAGGATTGTACGGAGTTGCATTGCGAGGTGCATTTTTCGGGGAATCGATGTTCCATTCCGAGCCGAATGCATCGAAAGTCTGTGTTGTTAAACTTTTTGATATATTGAAAAAAAACAGGTACAGGCTGTTCGATATACAGATGATAACTCCCGTATTCAGTTCGTTCGGGGCAGTGCACATATCAAAGAAGGATTACCACGAAGAACTTGCAGAGGCTATGAGGGTCTCGAGGAAGTTTAAATATTGATGAAAACGAATGTACTTAAAAATTAAAAATAGAAAAGCTATTATTGTATCAAATAAAATAAATTAATGAACATAAAAGGAAAATTGTACGAAATCTTCCCTACCAAGCAGGTAACGGGAACATTTCAAAAAAGGGAATTCATAGTAGAATATTCCGATAATCCCAAGTATCCGCAGTATTTAAAGTTCGACCTTGCGCAGGATAACTGCGTTTTGATTGACCAGTTTAAGAAAGGCGATATACTGGATATATCATTCGATTTAACGGGAAGGCCGTGGACAAATCCGAAAGGCGAAACGACTTATTTTAATTCACTGCGCGTGTGGAAGATTGAAAGAGCCGAAGATTCGAATCACGGGAAAGAAGTAGGGGATTTTATTCCGCCTGAAGTGGATGATTTCCAGACACCGTTCTAAGAGCAGTTTAAAGTATAAAGTTATAAAGTAGAAGGTAAAAAACTATTCTTTACTTTATAACTTTATAACTTTTAAACTTTAAACTTAAAGTAGTCGTCGCTGCGAGGAAAGTTCAGAATCATAAAAACAACTGCAAGAAGGAATCCCGCGGTAGCATAAATTAAATTCTGATTTACGAATAGATTTGTAGCTATGCAAAACAGCCCGCCCAGGTCACACATTGCAAAGGGAAGCATGTGGGAATTAAAATACCTGCTCATGAAATTTTTCTCGTTCAGTTTTTTCAGCATAGATTTTTTCAGGAAGAAAGAAGGGATACAAAAAGCACAGCAAAAGACAAAAGATACGATATTGAAAGCGGACAGGTCATCATTTATATAACTTCCTGAAACAGTTAACCCCATTCCGTACACCAGTATTATTCCGAGCAAAATGGCGATGCCGAGAATCCTGATTCTCCTTGCCAAAAATATAATATCAACTTCCTTAACCAGACTGCTTTTATTTTCCATATTATTAATTGTTTTGTATGTGTTCAAAATTAACATTATTTTTAATAATATTTTATTGCAAAATATAAAGCATATTATGAAGACCCGAAAAAGTATAAGTACGCCCGATGCTCTGCCAGAAGACGAAAAGGATTTCACGTCTTTAATCCGTCCGAAGGATTTTAAGGAGTTTGTAGGACAGGAGAAGGTGAAAGAAAACCTGAAAGTCTTTATACAAAGTTCA